>JADFZS010000043.1 GCA_015232405.1 Magnetococcales bacterium
TATTTTTGATGTGCCCATCTACCAAGCTCACCACCAAAAAATTTAACATTTTCCCTAACATCAAGTTTTCTGCCAAAAAAATTAAACTCTGATAGATTATTGATGAAATTATCTAAAAGACCATCCCAAGGCTCTCGGTTCATTGTTCTAGTACCGATATTGATCTCCGGATTTAACTCCGGTGAATCCAACGGGGCATTTGGTCCACCACGTCTGCCGTTGTAAGAGTGGAGATCCAAGACCACAAACTTACCCCAACGAGATTGTGCCTGATTAAAAATCAATTCCATTTGTGAATAAAAATCATCATGTAGAGTCAAAGCTCTGTTTTTCATTTCTAAAGAAATAGGTTCTTTCCACAAATTTAATCCCCAGGCATCATCTGGAGTCTTGTATACGGCCCGATCTCGGGGTCTATTCATGTCTACTTCAAAACGAGATCTGTGAACTACAACACTTGTTGGAGAAATTTTGGTCCAGGTTCCAGTAAAAGGATCTTCTTCACGTAATCGTTCTGAATCATCCAGAGCACTTAGATTAAATAGTTCCGGAGACATAAAGTGACCATTATGTAGGGCCACCGCTATGAGAGGACTATTGCTATTTCTCAATTCCCACAAAGGAAATTTCTTAGTTTTAATACTTTGATTGTTCATATACATTCCTCCACAAAGAACTGCTCTATATGCAGCTATAAGATGCCATTTATAAGTTTTTTCAGATGGTCACTTGGCTTATCCTGTTCATCATTTTCATTTGGCTGATATCTCTCTTTGAGGTCCAAAGCACATTGCAGAACAAATTCTTCCCTCTCCTCTATATGAACTTGCTGCATCAGTACTAATTGTTGACATTTTTCGATTAGTTCTTTATCTGAAACCATTTCACTGGCTATAGCTGGTATAGAACTCAAAGAAATTAGGACTGATATCACTGAAGAAATAATTAATTTTGATTTCATTTGTAGCTACCTCCTCCGGAAACCTTTTTTTTAACAAAAACTAACTCTTCATCTTCTTCAAGAACCGTGATTCCATTATCATGGGCTCTATCTAATTCTTTAATTTCAGCTATAAAATCTTGTATTTCCTGAAGACAACTAGCTAAATATTTTGCCATTTTATCTTGAGATACTTTATCTTGTGTAGCATACATTTCGCAGTAAATACGGTCTTCCTTAAATGCGTCAGGAGAAACTTTATCGGCAGCCCAAATTGGTGATGCCAAGGTAATACTTAAAATCGTGGCAACCAGCATTTTCTTGTTCATATTTTTTCCCTCAACATGTTGTTATTCTCCAATTGGAGATGATCTGTTGAAACGGAAATTACTTCATATATATCAATAATGTAAAACGAATAATTTCTAACAATATCATATTATTATTACATCGAACTTTATTGATATTTACGTTCGAAATATTACATAGATACATTTTAATAATGACGATCAATATTCTTAATGAAGAAACTTTCTAATTATTATTTTGTAATTTGATTTTGTATTTTGATGGTAACGATCAAAATTCTTTATTGTCCTGTAGATTTACAAAGATAAAACCTGTATAAGTATGGAGTCTGTAGACTAGGTGTTAATTTTTTTTATGACTAGGAAATGAGGGTTGTTGTTAATTGGATATTGATCTCTTAAGGACTTTTTTAGAAGTTCACAGAACACGCCATTTTGGTAGAGCTTCCCATAATTTATTCATTACCCAATCTGCTATTAGTACAAGAATAAAGCAGCTGGAAGAAATTGTGGGAGTTCGGTTATTTACCAGAAAACGTAATGACATTCAGCTTACACCAGCGGGACAGAGATTTCTTAAAGGAGCTGAGTCACTTATCAGTCTCTGGGAAGAGACTAAAAAAAGTGTGGTGTTAGATGAAAGTAATACCCCAATTTTGACAATTGGTGCCCAACCCAGCTTGTGGGATTCTTATCTTCCCTTGTGGGTAGAAACATTACGTTCTGATTTTTCCCACTTGGCTATTCATTGCGAAACACATGGTAGTGAAGCGTTGATCCAAGGATTGAGAGCAAGAACTCTTGATGTAGGCTTCATGTTTGAACCACCTAAGGTGAAAGAACTACTAGTTAAGGAGGTTAAATCTGTAGAGTTGGTGATGGTCTCTACTAAAGATGGCATAAAAGCGCAAGAGGCGGTTACAGAAGGCTATATAAACTACATCATGATGGATTGGGGGTTAGCCTTTTCTATCGAGCATTCTAGATGGTTTCCTGAGCTGCCATCTCCTTTTCTTCATCTAGACCGAGGAAGAATGGCTTATACTTTTCTAAAGAAATTTGGAGGGGCTTCTTACCTAGCTAGAACCATGGTAGAGAATGACCTAGAATCAGGTAAGTTGCACTTAGTGGAGGATGCTGTCCCATTCAAACGTATGGCTTATGCGGTATATACAACGAAAAGTGATAATCTTGAGATCATAGATCAAGCACTAAATTACCTGAATATATCACAATAACCAATATGTTTTAGTAACCATGAAAAAGACTATAAAGAAAACTATGGTTTACAACTATTTGGTTTTGTTCCCAATAACTTCAGATATGTGAAACTCTTTGCACGATAAGTTGACTTTATAGGCAAAGCAGCTCTTGTTGGGTTGATAGTATTTCTTGTGGATATGATAGCCAACATGGTGGACAGTGAAGTGGTTAAAAATTGTCTGAATGGACTCACAGTAAATCAACCCTTACAGAAGTGTACATGCTGGTCACATACCCATAGAACACTTTTTCAAGTATGTTAATTATATTTGTTTCAGATATTACGTACTTACACTTCAAAAAGAAGTTGCAAAACAAATCAAAAAGACTCAACGAAAAGAGAAAAAAACCACTATCAAAAAAATGGATGAAATGGCCAGAGCTGCTGGATATGGATCTGCAGCTGAGATGGTTGCTGGTAGCGGAAGATCTGAAAGAAAAGACAAAGGTATCAAAGCTCCTCCCATGTATAAGCATCCAACTGAGGATAAAACATGGACCGGAAAAGGTCGTACTCCAGACTGGATGAAGGAATATGAGAAGAAGAGAAACAAAAAACGTGAAGATTTATTAATTGATAAATAAATATTTGTCTAACAAAGGTGCCAAAATGCCTTTAGAGAATCAATCTATATTTAAAGGAAAATTGGCACTTTGACTCAATCCGCCAATATATCCTATAAAGACTTTCATTATTAATAGTTTATCATTGTTTTTGGGGGAAGTAGATGTCAAATCGAGAAACTGGTATTGTTAAATGGTTCAATGATGGCAAAGGCTTTGGGTTCGTAGCTCGTGATAGTGGAGTGGGAGATGTTTTTGTCCATCATAGTGCAATAACTGGAGATGGTTTTAAAACATTGGCAGAAGGACAAAAAGTTGAGTTTAGTGTATCCATGGGAGAGAAAGGACCAAAAGCCGACGAAGTAACTGCACCATAAATAAATAGTTAATATTACAAGTTAAAACGTTAAAATCATAATTAGTCAATATGAAGGGATTGTGGTACTTTTCCGTAGGTGCTACAGTCCCTTTTTTATTATGTATTAATGAATAGGTGTTGCTATGACCAAAGTAGAGATTGTTGAAATAGTACGTTCTAAAATAGGAGTATCAACTAAAGATGCTGCCGTACTTGTAGAAAGTCTTTTTGAGATGATCAGAGTGAGTCTTGAAAAAGGTGAAGATGTTAAATTACCTGGATTTGGAAATTTTAGAATTAGAAACAAAAGAGAGCGTATAGGTCGCAACCCTAAAACAGGCGCAACCATGCCTATAACTGCAAGAAAAATTGTGACATTCAAACCAAGTCAAATACTTAAAGATCGAGTTAACAAAAGCAAATAATTTTTTATTAGTTTTTTTCATAATTTGTTGTAATTCCATATAGGTAATATTACGACATGCCAACTAAAAATAAAAAGCAAAAACAAAGAGGTAAAACAAAGAGAAAACCTCAAAAAAACACAACAAAGACAAACAAATCATCTAATAAATTTGCTATTCAACCGTTTCTTGGTGGTCTTCTTCTTTTTCTTACCATCTTCCTTGCAACAGCCATATATTCCTATAGTTCAAATGATCCATCATTGCATCAAACCGGCGATGGCCCAATCCAAAATATTGGAGGAGCACCTGGCGCATATGCAGCAGGATTTCTCATACAAAATTTTGGATATTCTGCAGTATGGGCTATAATTTACAGTGGAGTGCAAAGCTTCTTTTTACTTTTCAAACAATTTTCTAATCTAATTAGAGTGAGTCAAATTGTATCTCTTTGCTTCATTGCAATTATCCTTTTATTTTTGTCAGGAATGATACCGCAAGAAAACAGCTCTTTACCATATGGTCCTGGTGGAATAATTGGTAAATTAACTGCTGATTTCATGATTGGATTATTTGGATATTGGGGTAGTATTATTTTGATGTTATCTGTTGGATTGCCAGCATTTTTGGTACTGTTTAGATTATCAATTATTGGGTATATTGAACAGTTTGATGTTCATCGTAATGAATAAAATAGACCCAATGGAAAAGAGTTAAAGTCCTTCACCTGTTGAGTTTTTTATTAAAGGTCTAGTACGGTGTTCGATAGGCACTCTTTCTCATATCAAACATTATAAAATTGCACTCCCTCCTTTAACAAAATATGGTGAAGTAATGGCTCACAACTATCCAGAACCAGTAAACAAGCTTTTTTCTATAGGCGAATGCCAGTCCCCACCATGGGGAGCAGACCGTAATAAGAAGGATTGGTTGAACTATTTAGACTTAGGTTTTGGAACTGAACACATACCCGATTTGACACGACTTGCAATTGATGAAAATGTGCTCATGGATGAAAGCAATGAATCGGTTGGTTGGGCTCCAATACATGCTTGGCGAGCGTTGGGGCAACTCAAAGCAGAATCTTCGGTCTCTACGCTGCTCAACCACTACCACACCTGGAAAGAAAATGACTGGACCGTAAATGAAGCTGGTGAAGTCTTTGCCATGATGGGACCTGCAGCATTTAAAGTACTGGAACAGTACCTAAAAGATGACAACAACTCTACAAATCTGAGAATCCACATCACTGAATACATGGTAAAATTCATCAAGCAACATGATGGGTTTCGAGACCAGTGTATATCGGGATTATCCGATCTGCTTACAAAATTCCAGGAAAACAATAAGGAAATGAACGCTTTTCTAATTACTGCATTGATGGACTTGGATGCAGTTGAGAAAATCGATCTGGTGAAGCAGGTATATGATGCAGATCAGTTGTTTCAATCAATCCCTGGAGACTGGGAAGATGCAGAGATAGCTTTTGGTGTCCGTGAAAAAAGGATTACTCCTCGCCCGGATTATTACCAAATCAGCCAACAAGAAATTTTAATGGAAAAACACGGCACTCATCCACTAGATGATTCTTTTGATCCTTCTGATGATGATGTAAATACCACTTACGTCAGACCATTCCCGAAAGTTGGTAGAAATGAACCATGCCCATGTGGTAGTGGAAAAAAATTTAAAAAATGCTGTATTGGAATTGATGGTTATGGTGGTGGTGGGGTGACTATTCATTAATAGGTGAATATCAAATGATTGATGTTGAACATTGGAATTCTGAAGAAGAGATGATCCATAATATGAGAGATCGTGGATTTATTCCATATAGATACACTTTCTCACCTGGAACATATTTTCCACCACATACACACGACCATGATAAAATTGCTGCTGTGGTGTCAGGAGAATTTCGTATCATTATTGGAGATGAATCTGTAATACTTAAAGCTGGTGATGGAATGATTGTAACAGAAGGTGTTTTGCATAGTGCTGAGGTAGTTGGAGATCAATCTGTGGTGTCTATTGATGCTCCTAAAGGGTAGTTTTTTATGATGAAAGAACTGTTTAAGTCCAATAATATGGTTGAACTATCCTGGGCGAAAGTTACTCTTGAAAATGCAGGTATTCCAGTTTTTGTGTTTGATCAAAATATTAATTTAGTTGAAGGTAATATTGGTATTTTTCCTCGTCGGGTTATGGTCAACGATGAAGACCATAACCAAGCTGAATCAGTGTTGAAAGAGAAAAGACTGGAACTTGACAGAAACTTTTCAAGTTAAATTTTATCTAGACTCCCTCCTCCACCTGGAAACTTTGCATACCGATGGGGTTCCCACATTTGGCTCTCCCAGTTAAACAGTTCAACACCAATCCAGTTACTTTCAGAGATAGGACCATAAGATACTCTCCACTGTTTAGGACTTGTCCCTCTATTTATTGCAACACTGGCAAGAGCATCTGCATGACTTTTGAGAATTCCACTTTTCTTCTTAAAATTGTTCCAACTACTTGTTATATGAAATGGTACTTCAATCCTTGCTAGCCCACCAAATTTATCATGAGTTTGCTGCCTATTCAAAGATGTCATAACACCATTTTGAAAATAACTTTTATATGCAGTTTCTTCCCAGAATGGATTCATTGATAGCCAAACAACTGGGCGTTCATGTTTTGGAACTATAGCAGTTGCTGGCTTGATATAGCCATCATTGAAGATCTGGTTGAGTAATTTTGTTACGGTGTAATGATAAGCTTTTGGTTTACTGTTCATGATCTCTTCTCCAGATATTCCGTGTGTGAATCAGTGTGTGAAAAACATTCCAAAAGCAGCAAAAGTCACACACAGGATGGAAAATCAACAAAAGAGAAAAGCCCATGAAATCAAATTGTTGAGCAATAACGAGGAGGTTATGAAGCTCAAGGATTCTGCCTTCTAAGCCGTAGGTTACAGGTTCGATTCCTGTCGAGCGCGCCATTTTTTCATTTAGATATTTAGCCTGCCTTTAGAAGGTCTGTTCTTGGACGTGGCTAGGATTCTTATCATCTCATTTGGAGGTAGTTTTTCTATTCTATCTCTTAAGTGCTGATAAAATTTTATTGACTCTTCGTCAACAAGTATATCGTCATAACCAAGCTCCCTCCCCATGGACAATCCTGGCAAGGAACGACAACGGCTAAGGGCGACGTAGGTTTGTCCTGTCTCGAAGGCCCCTTTACCTAAATCCAGGTGTACCCTTTCAATGGATCTACCTTGGCTCTTATGAATGGTCATCGACCAAGCTAAAATCAATGGAAACTGAATGTAGCTTCCAACTGTCCTTCTTTGAATCTCTTTTTTCTCGTGGTTCCACACATATTTGTACTCTTCCCAACGCTCTCTGCCAACTTTTACCAACATCTCAGAGGGGGATAGCCTGACTTCAATTTCGTCATCTGTCATCTGTTCTATCATCCCGATGCTACCGTTCACCCAACGCCTCTCAAGATCATTTTTTGTAAACATAACCTGAGCAGAACATTTTAAAAGCAGCTCTTTGGGGGTGGGGAGCTTTTCGGGATTGAATTTCCCTTCAATAGTCCCAATATAACTCTTGGTAGGTAAATCTATTGCTGCAAGCTTCTTTATGTTGCGGTCATTCACTTCCACTTTTCGTGGAGAAAGCCAGACCGCACCTTCTGGTGGAGAAAGAGTGATGTTGGATCTTGAATTTAACACCGAAAGAGAGTACTCAAGCTCCCTTCCCTCACGAATATTTGTCAATAAATCAATAAATTCCTGATCTTTTTGTCTTAGAGTCTTCTTTAATTCAATAGCATAAAATTCAGCCTTCTCAAGAGATTTAGCCTTATAAAATTTTGCCGATCCATAGTGCCTTTCAAACATATGCCATGTTGAGTCATCAACCACTGGTGGCAGTTGAAACATATCTCCAACAAATATTACTGAGAGTCCGCCAAACGGTTTATCCACACCTCTGTTTTGCCGAAAAAAATAACTTACCCCGTCAAGAAGATTTGCATTAACCATTGACACTTCGTCGATTATTAATAGTTTAGCCTCTTTTATTTCTTTTCGTTTGGGAGTAATTATAATGTCTCCTTTGCCAATCCAGGCTGGGGGCAGATGACAGAGTGAATGCAGGGTTTTACCTCGGATATTCAACGCTGCTATTCCTGTAGGTGCAGCCAACAAAACTGAACCATAAAACTCATGCTCTAGCCATTTTATGAACGTGCTTTTACCTGTACCTGCCCCACCAGTTATAAAAATAATCGGGAATTTATGTTCGATCAACTCTTTAGCAAGTAGATATTCTGGCAGTACCTCTGTATCTGACAGGGCAAGATCATCTTCTGTCCCAGTAACTGGTTTTGCAATAATATCTTCACGGTACGAAAGTTCCCCACCTTCCGTGGTTGCCTCTGAGTTTGCTCCACAGGAACCTTTTTTAAAAACAAAACCGGCTTCGCATACTAGATCCAGTAATGACTTTAGAAGCTTCATAACTTTCTCCTACCAACCTAGAGCTGATGCAACTGTAGTTTAATATCTATTGATATACATCAATTATTATAGAAGGTAAGTTATCATATTTCGGCAACCGCCAACAACGACCTCGCAACTTTGCATGGCGCAGATGATTATTGACAAACATTGCCAATATTTGCCATTATCTGGAACATAGAGATTAACTTGATGGAGATATCGACATGGCAACAATGAACGTATCCCTGCCTGATCCCATGCGGGCCTGGGTAGATACACAGATAGATAGTGGCGAGTATGCTAACGCAAGCGACTATGTACGTGATCTAATTCGTCAGGATCAAAGAGAACGGAAAATGTTGCAGTTGGCCCTTATTGAGGCTGAAAAGAGCGGTGTAAGTAGGCGCAACGTTACTGATATAATTACTGCCACCAAAGCTCGTTTGAAGGGCGGGTGATTATCGCCTTTCCAGCAAAGCGGATGATGATCTGAGTGGAATTTACCTCTATTCATATCGACAGTATGGTGAGTCCAAAGCTGACGAGTACCTGTTGGCCTTAGAAAAATGTTTCATCATGCTGACAGAGCAACCTCATCTGGGCAGAGAAATCGACCATATCCGAAAAGGATTGCGTAGTTTGGACTACGAAAACCACGCTATCTTCTACAAAACCACTGATGAAGGGGTTATGATCATGCGTGTGATTTACTCCATGCGGAATACACCGTCCCTACTGGCTGAAAAATGAGGATATCCTATGCGCCGTCCTGTTGCCTCAGGTGAAATTAAATCAAGCTCTATCATCGTTTTCCCTTTCCAAAAAGGATTCATCTTTGCCACGGAAAACACGCTCACCATTGGGCAAAGTGCTGGCTTTTTCAAGCGATTGGTTGAGGGCTTGTTCAGCCTCCCTCAATGCTTCAGAAACAGACATAAGCTCTTCATAAACGATTTCCTCAGTTTCAACCAAGGCATTCATTACAACCATATAAGCTTCATGATATGCTGTGTTCATCAACATGGCCTTGAGTGAAGAACGGTTGCTTTCTTGCTTATGCTTATCTTGTGCTGATTTGTTATTGGCAACCCCAAATCGCTTGATGCGCCCAACATCAACACCTGAAATCTCACGGTTGAAATCATCGCGATCCATTGCCTGTACTTGGCTGGCACGCCTAGATTCAATATCCTTAGATTCTCTGTCCACCATGTTACCTCACTCCATTGCTCCTCCATTATACAGCGAATTGTGTTAACAAATGGATAACGATTATGAGTGTTTGCTAATATGGCAGGATGAAATTGACAGACACATAAAAAAGTCCTATATTCAATATTGTTATATATGAATATAGGGAGATGTTGATATGGCGACCACCAGCTTAAGTTTAGGCGATCATTGGGAAGTCTTCATTAAGAACCAAGTCACAAGCGGGCGATACGGATCAGCAAGTGAAGTTGTACGCGATGCCCTGCGACACATGGAAGAGCAAGAGAGCAAATTAACGGCATTGCGAGCGCACCTCGCCGAAGGTAAAGCCCAAGCCATAAAGGGCGAGTTCATGGATGATTTTTCGATGAAGAAATTAGTCGAAGATTTGGATGAAGAATGACCAAGCCTTACCGCATTACCCCACGCGCCTACGAAGATTTGCAGAATATTGGTCGCTACACTTTGAAAATGTGGGGGAAGGAACAGCGCAATCATTATCTCAAATCCATGGAAAGGCGTTTTCAGTGGCTTGCTGAGCAACCCAAAGTTGGACGACACAGACCTGATGTTGAAGAGGGCTATTTCAGCTACCTTCAGGGGTCACATGTTATTTTCTATCTTATGCGTGATGGGGCATAGATATTATCGGTATCCCCCACCAGCACATGGACATTGTGAACTACTTCTCGGAATAATCCCCACCAACAAAAACCTAAACCTAGAAACAGCAGTTGTCAGCACGCACCTGACGCAACCTATTGATTCATCTGGCATAACAGAGCAAAGTCTCATCACCAAAAAGGTGACTTCGATTTACTCTGTTACACCAGCTAAACCAATATGTTACGCCATGTACGTACCGCCAACCGCCGTTTCTAGGCTAAAAGCAATGCAAAGTCAAATACGGGTCATGGGTGGGTCAGCATGACACTCTATAGATTCTTAAGTTCTGAGAAACGCAAGGTGTGCATTGTAATACAATGCCCTTGCCAAAGGGGGGCAAGCCACCCTGTTGGATACCCCCCATTAGAAGCATAAAAGCAGGAAGAAACAGACAGAGACTCTCTCCTAAACTCGCCCATACCATGTGCCTTTTCCAACTCCATTTTGGGAGAGGTGATTAGAGGCAACCAGAGCTTTTAAATGGTTCTTGACGGTATTACGGTTTGCACCTGTGATCGTGACAATCTCACCGATTTTGAGTCGCCCATGCTCTTTGACAAGCTCCAAAATCTGGAGAGACAAGGCGGGTAAGGTCTCCATTATAATGCGTTCATGCGCAATCTTTTTCTCCAACCGTCTTTTTTGTTGCCGGAGGGCGTGAAGGAAAAAAAGAATCCACGGCTCCCATACTGGCGCGTTGCTCCGAATGGTGTCTTGGGTTTTTCTCAAAGCTATATAATAGCCTTCCTTGCTTTGCTCAATCACACTCTCAAGGGAGCTATAAGGCACATAGGCATAGCCACTGCGTAACAGCAGTAGCGTTGTTAAAATCCGTGAAAGCCGGCCGTTTCCATCTTGAAACGGGTGGATTTCAAGGAAGGTCACGGTGAAAACACCTATTACTAATAAAGGATGGAGCGTGCCTTCTTTCAAGGCATTATGTGTCCAAACAATCAGTTCCTCCATCAATCGCGGTGTGTCAAAAGGAGTTGCTGTTTCAAACACAATACCAATTTCTTTACCTTGTGGATCAAAAGCACTGACATGGTTTGGATTGGTTTTATATTCTCCGCGATGGCGTGTGTCTTTGGTGCTATAGATAAGAAGGTCACGATGTAGTTGCTTGATATAATTCTCGGTCATATCAATCGTATCATAATGAGCAAAAACCGTTTCCATTGTTTCTGCATAGCCAGCAACTTCTTGTTCATCACGCGATCCGAACTCCTTAATTTCAAGGTTGGAGAGCAGATTTTCAACCTGTTTATCAGAGAGCCTATTCCCCTCAATCCGCGTTGAAGAGCCAATGCTTTCGATGGTTGCAACGCGCTTCAAAGCAGACAAACGCTCAGGTGCAAGTGTGCCAAGTGCCTTCCATGCACCTTTGAATTCGTCAAGTTCAGAAATAAGGGATAGGATTTTCGGTGTTATTTTCAAAGAATCAATGTGCAAGCTCATACCCATATCATGACCCATAAACACCCATAAATGCAAGAGAATACTGCAAAAGACCCGTAATAAGACCCATAAACACCCAAAACAATAGACTTAAAGGCATTTGTTAGATTTTGCTTAGGGCGTCCTCCCTCAGCGCGCTTCGAGCAAAATAGACAGGACCGTGTCCTCGGCTACGCCTGTGGCCAGCACCACTCCTATCGATTTTCCCCTCCGCTTGCACACCCCGTTTTCGCCAAAGGGCAAGGGTTGCATGTGCAACCCAAATGGAGGATTTTTAAATTGACAAAACTTTACGCCCAACCTTATGACATCACCGCAAACGGTTTTTATTTCTCAAGTGCTGAGGAATTTGAGACCAAACAAAAAACAGCCAGAAATGATTTTGGCGTACCTGTAGAAGAATTTGAAATTCATTTTATTGATGGGGAGGAGATTGACTCAGCCCTTGCCCATGCTATCGGTCTTGATCAAGCAAATTTTCCAGCCTTCTTAGTAGCCTGCGAGGAATGGGAAGAGGAGGAGAAAATCATTGTAGCCTTGGCGATTGGGGAGTGCGGTTACGTGCGTCATCAACCGATGGCAGGGTTTCAAGCTCTTTCATTTTGCCTCGCACCTCTTTTACCCTAGAAACGGCGGTTGTCAGCACGCACCTGACGCAACCTATTGATTCATCTGGCATAACAGAGCAAAGTCTCATCACCAATAAGTAACTGTCAGATCAAGTTTGAGCTACTAAAACTTAACAGCCATATCTTTAAATTTTTGTTTGTACTGGTTTGATTATCGTTTATTCATAAAGACTCCTCTCTTACTATGGTGATTTCTACTCTCTATCAGAGTTGATACCCTAAAAAAGTGCACCAGCATAAAAACCATGTGGAAGCTAAAAAGCCCCTAATATTTAATTTTGTAAAGGGCATATTTACTCTCATCATTAACGTAGAGTACCTCCCCACTATTTTGCAGCAATTGTAATGTGTCCCAAAAATAGAGACCATACTCCCCTTCATATCTCGCCCTTTGCAGTTTGTTTTTAGAGAGGTTTAAATATGCTTGCCTGCCTCGCATGGAAAATCCTTCATATTGCCAAAAAATATAGTTGATACCCCTCTGTTTTAATCTCTGTAAAAATATCTTTAAATCTTCTCCAAGGGTTCTATTCCATGAGTTATCCAATGAGGATACAAACTCAATTTTGTTTCTATAAAAATCAATTTGAAAAGGGGTGCTAATCCAAACAAGTATCTTCTCACCCTCGGGAACAAGGGACTGGATTTTTTTTATCTCATCTTTATGATCTAGGGAGCTCATAGAAACAATTTTTGGTATCGAGCTTTTTCTCGCATTTTTAGACATATATGAAAGCATGGTTCGATCTTCTTGTAGCTTTTGGATTCTGTCGACAAAAAGCGGAGAGTACGCACCAACTATAACAATAAGCAGTATTTTAGTTAGAGGTATGAAAGTTGTTTTAATTAAAGAATAAGAAAATACTGCCGAGTTATTTTTACTATCCACTACATTATTGTTAATTGAATAGAGTAAAATGGCTGACAACGGCATGGCAGATAGCAAAACCGGAGTGATATAACGAACAGAGTGATTAATTGCAAATCCCCAAGGAAGAACTGTTGCCGTAAGAAAATAGTAGAGGATAATTGAAAAGCTAAGGGAGATAATGGGTACATTTATCAGGGAGTGTTCTGGTAAATCTCTCTTTTTTATTATTATATAAATAGCTGTAAAGGCAATAGATATCATAAGGAAGAAAAATATTGCATACCAGTAGAGCTTACCACCCCAGTAGAGCTGTATATTATCTATTGGTAATGAATTTAAAAAAGAGATATCGTTTACAGCAACAGCAGAATCATAACTGCTACCTACCATACTTTGTAACACAGCCAATATTTTTTTATGAAAAACCATAAGCCATGGTGAAGTTATAAAAATAATCACAAACCCAGTTGTAACGTATGTTGCAATAAATGGTTTTAGTTTTTTGCTAAGTAGTAGCCCCACCAGAAAATCGAAAAAGAAAAAAACAACCACATAGAGGGCCATTGTTGTTTTTAAGGTAATAGTTGCCGATATAAAAAAGGCAAAAGGGATATGTGATTGTATTTTTTTTGCTATAGATATTTTTAGATTGTCATTTTCATACCAAACCATCAATGAATAGACGGCAGCAAGAATAAAAAGTGTAGCCGAATAAACTGTTGAGGTATTGCTTATTATTGGATGCCAAACAATTAATATTGTTACTGCTAGTAGTTGAAATTCAAAAGAAGCTCCTATTTTTTTTGCCATCTCTAGAACCATGAAAACAGAGAGGAAAAAACATAGGATAACATCTAAGCCATTGATATATTCATAATCCAGATATAGTAAAAAAAACGCCTGCATAAAGGCTTGGCCGCCAAGGCTGTCAATTGGCAACATACTAAAAGGGGAGTTGGACTCCAAAGAGCCGCTACCCAACATTTGCAGAGGTCTGGCTAAATAGGTCCAAAAATCATCTGAGGGGGTAAAAACCTTGGTTGGCATCAAGCTATAAATATAAAATATTATTAGCAGAAAAATACAAAGATAGAGCAGACCGAAGCCCAACCAATTAGGATGGCTATTTAGTTTTTTTACTAACTGCCCAGCACCTGTATATGAGACTAACGAGGTTTTTATAAACTTGGTATAATTTCTTTTAAGGTTAGATGCCGATAATAAGATTCCCGCCAACATAATAGACCAAAGCACCGGGAGTGTGGCGAATGAGAGAAAATTTAGAACACCACCGAGAAATATCCAAAAAGCCATGCCAAATGTTGCTTGGTATGCCCATCCAAATGAGTTGTTTGGCATAATATGGCGCAATACAATACTGCCCCAGCCATATAATGATAGCACCAAAAAAAGCAGAAACCCTGCTGATGCCATAAAATTTGCCAAAATCATCTCCTTTTTCAAGGTTTAGAGCAATCATCCCCCGGTATAGCCAGGGTCTTTGGGATGGAGTTGATGATCGGAATGCTAAAATTGCCAGGGTGGGCAAGGATCTATCCCATGTTGAGGTTATAAACATGAGCATAGCCAATACCGATATTGGTTTTGCGGTGTATCAGGTACAACAGATACACCAACAAAAACCAAGTCCCAAACTTTACCTTAATAAGGTTGTAAGATGATCGACTCTGATGGTGGGTGCAACTGAGTTTGCAGCTATAAGATTCACAAAACAACCCATTAAAAAAGCTGGCAATGGGTTGTTCTGTTGATATTGTAAACTTTTAACTTTCAGCTTAAGACTGAGTTTTCTCCTGTTTTCTTTTGAGCAATATTGGCTTGATTCTCTCAAAAATGGCCCTTGCTACACCCTCAGCACCTACACCATTAAAGGTAAATAAATCTACGTATCTTGTCTCGTTGGTGTTATCAAAAATATCGGTAATATCGTAAAAAGGATAGCTCTTTTCAACCTCATTTAAACGATCGTAATATTTTACGCCGTACAATTTCAAGTTATCTGTGGAGACCCTACCTTCTTCATTAACCCAAGATTCAGAAACCTTAACTTCCACTTCAGATAGGTTTTTCTTTGTAAATGTCTGCGGCATTAGAAATACTGCAAAATCAGTGTTGTATTCTTTAGTTATCAACTCCATCATACTAAAATGTAACGATGTTATTCTGACCCTCTCATTTATATTTTTATACATCTCATCACTAGGAGGAGGGTCCTCTTTCATCAAAGTAAATGTTGAACCAAATTGAATGGAAAGATAGTCATGCAATCTGGTGTAAGCAGGGGGTAGCACACTCATCATTACTTCAACAGCATAAGATTTTGTACGGATATATGATAACAATGACATACCGTTATTAATGACTTCAGCCCTCTGATAGACTGAATCAACAAGTCCGGTAGACCTCATATGTGGCTCATTCAAGCCATTTATATAATCGTTCAAACCCGTCACTGAAACAGCTAAATCAAGTGGGTTTTCCTTTATATAGTCGAGCAAGTTAAGCATTTCTTGAAAAGAGTTATAGCCACCAATAGCTAAATTATGGACCTGTGCCTTGATTCCCAAATTTTCATGAATCAACTTACCAACCAAAGATGGGATACTATGCTCATTATCGGGTGTTCCAACCCCCATAAGCGGGCCACCTCCTGTGATGGCAACATGCATTTCTGGATCATCTATTATTGGCGTTTCAGGTCTCCGAAACTCATTTGTTTTTATATTATGGTAGTTGAGGATTTCCCAGTATGCCGCGTGACTTGAAAGCCTCAAAGTTGCATTAGCAGGTGGTTTCCATCCTAAATAGGGGTGAAAAAATGGTTGTTGAGGCCAGAATCCCATACTATTTAACCGAGACAATAAAATAAAGGAAGACAACTCTGCCACAGCAATAAAAGCTAGAAAGATTACAAAGAACTTTAACTTCCTACTCTTTTTGACTGTATTATTTATATTATTATTTTCAGTTGTAGTATTTTCCATGTAATACAATCCTTAACTTCAATTACTAATAAAAAGTCAACATCGCACATCAAAAAAGATTCATAAGCCGCGCCAGACACCTTCTAGCCTGATTAGTATGTGCTTTGGAAGTAAGCGTTACCCCATAATTTCCTTCATTAGAGGACATCTTAACGAGGAACTCAACAATAATGATCTTGTGTCTATAAAAAGTTGATAAAAAACATGCAGGCGACCAGACCGCACATACTATTTCAATATCTCCCGAAAATCAAGAAGATGTTACCATGTATTGGCAATGGCCCTCGATTGGGTAACTTGGTCATGAAACAAGAAAAAAAGGCATGATGTCACTGATATCTCAAAACATAGCGTAAATATAGGGTGCTATGACAGAACTCTCAGTTGCAACAAGAGCAACGCTAACTATAAATAGAATAATAATAATTGGTAGTAACCAATAACGTTTACTAAATTGAATAAATTCCCAAAACTCCAAAAAAATTTTTTTATATTTTGTAAACATTCTACCTCTAATAAAATCTTGTTTAAAATCGCTTGAAAAATCTCTCTTTGGGTTGTGCAGGTTCAGTACGTAATTTCCAGTAAGAATTTATTCCTTTATCCGGCTTTACAGACAGAGGCCTACCTCCGAACACTGATTTGATTAAAGCGATGGGGGTAACAACAAAATAATAGACAATTGCCAAGAGCAAAAAGTTGATGTTTTTACCAATAAATTTAGAAAATCTCATCCAAACTTTGTAAAGAACCCGTAATTTTCGTGGGACCAATATAAACCCGGCTCCAAGAATAGTCAAAATGGAAAAGAGATATGTTGGAAAAGAGCTATTAAAATAAACAGCTAATAGTAGCAAAGCCCCAAAAATTACAACAGCTCCTATTCCAAATTTCCGTATGTTTGTTAGTTCAGAAGCAGCAGATATTTTTTTATTTGTTTTATTACTGATATTACCAACAAAATTCATCTTTGTTTGTGATTGCTCTTCTTTGTATAAAATATAGTCCTCAAGAACAAGTGCATGCAATCCAGTGCGAATAAAGCAGTCATACGCCTCTTCCAATGAATTGACAATTGGCATTCCTCTAATGTTAAAACTTGTATTGACAATTACAGCACACCCGGTTTTATTTTCAAACTCTTCAATAATTCCATAATAATCAGCATTCTTTTCACGGCTGACAGTTTGAATACGACATGAATAATCCACATGAGTTACAGCAGGTATGTCACTTCTAACTTGGAACAGTCTTTCCTTAATTGATAAATCAACGTCATCTTTTTGTGCAAGACGTTTTTTATCTGAAATATCAGCAACAAGAAGCATATAGGAACTTGGTTTATCTATATCAAAATATTCGTGTGCCTTCTCTTCCAAAACCGAAGGGGCTAATGGTCTAAATGACTCACGAAATTTGACTTCATTATTTATAAAGTGCTGGGTATCCAATTGTCTTGGATCACCTAAAATACTTCTTGCACCCAGTGCTCTTGGACCAAACTCCATGCGACCAGAAAAATAGCCTACCGTTTTACCAGTTGCCAAGAAATTTGCAATGGTGGTGCTTTTGTCTTCCTTTGGCAATAAATGGTATTTATAGCCATTTGTTTCCAGAAAATTCTTAACCTCAGTATTTGAGTAAGATGGGCCTAAGTAACTTCCGTTTTGCAGATCATTGCTAGAAGGGTTGATGCGTTCATTACCAAGGAATCGATACCAAACACTAAGAGCTGCTCCCAATGCACCTCCAGCATCTCCAGCTGCAGGTTGTATCCAGATATTTTCAAATACTCCACTGCGTAATATTTTACCGTTTGCAACACAATTAAGAGCAACACCACCAGCCAAGCATAAATTTTTCATCTTGGTCTCTTTTGCTACATGCCCTGCCATCTTAACCAATATCTCTTCGGTTACAGATTGTATACTGGCTGCGATATCCATCTCTCTTTGAGTTATTTTGCTATTGATCTGGCGTGGGGGTCCATTAAAAAGCGCAGCAAATTTGTCGTTGGTCATATAAGTGCCACTCATAAAATCAAAGTACAAAAGGTTAAGCCTTATTGAGCCATCATCCTTGAGATCAATGATTTCAGACAAAATGAGGTCCTTATATCGTGGCTTACCATAAGGTGCCAAGCCCATCATTTTGTATTCGCCTGAGTTGACCTTAAATCCTGTAAAGTATGTAAATGCAGAGTAAAGAAGTCCTACCGAATCAGGAAAGTGCAGCTCTTTTTGAAAAGAAAGTTCGTTACCTTTTCCATAACCATAACATGCTGTGGCCCATTCACCCACACCATCAATAGTTAAAATTGCCGCTTCATCAAATGGAGATGTATAAAAAGTTGAAGCTGCATGGGCTTCATGGTGCTCAGTAAAAAGAATTTTACCAGTAAAATTTGTCTCTTTTAGAATTTCATCCTGAATAAACAGTTTATATTTCAACCATTTCGGCAACACCTCCACCCAAGATTTTATACCTTTTGGAGCTGCAGTTAAATAACTGAGTAGAATACGCTCAAATGTTTGTAATGGTTTGTCGTAATAAACTACATAATCGATATCGTTAATTGATATTTCAGCGGCACTCAAACAATAGTTAATAGAATTGTTGGGAAATCCAGAATCATTTTTCTTCCTGGTAAATCTCTCTTCCTGGACAGCCGCAATAATCTTTCCGTCTTGAACTAAACAGGCGGCACTGTCATGAAAATAACAAGAAATCCCTAAAATATTCATTTTTTTTATCTTGATGCTCGTTGTAAGTAGTGATATGCGTGAAATTTAACAAATATTTAGACTGGATCAATTCTTCTGACCAATAACTATAAAAAAACCTCCCTCTTTAGGATTGGCAAGCATACCCAACTCGACAACCCTTAACTCAAATTTATCATACTCACCCTCAGGTTCAAACAGCCTTGTATCCTCTGTAAGATATTCAAAAAGCACTGTTTTAGGTATACTTTTTACAAAAGTAACCCCCGAATTATCCAACCATTGCAAGACCTCCATCAAGGTATGTTTTGATTCATGGGGGTTTTTATATTGATCCTTAAACCAAGCATCTTTTTTAGCTTCTGTTTTAGTTAGTTTTGAAACAGTGCTATCCAAAATTTTAAATCTATCACCTGTAATATTGAAAATAAATCGTCTGATATCTGTCAATACTCTGCCATACTTATGGTATAGACCGATGATAATATAACCTTTTGGCTTGACAAGTTTTAGAATTGTCTCAAAGCCCAAATGTGGATTCCCTGTATGGTGTAATACACCATTTGAAACAACCAAATCAAACACTCCTTCGGCAAAACAGGGACGAAAAAGGTTCATTTGCACAAAAGCTACATTTTGAATATCATTTTGTAATTTAAAGGAGTGAGCAAGATTCAACGAGTTCATGCACATATCTGTAGCAAAAACGCTCCGGTTCCCGACAGCTAAAAAGTTTGATAGCTGACCAGTGCCGCAACCGCATTCCAGTATGTTGTATCCCATGGGAATTTGCTCTTCAAGTAGTTTTGCAAACAATCCATCTCGTGATTTTTGTCTTAAACTAGCGATGTCATCAAATTCATCATAATTTGGGAAAGGGGTAGTCTCATAAAAATCTTTTATTTTTTCTGTAACATCTTCTTTGGAATTACGCCAATCCGTGGGGATGAATAGCTGGGGTATATCATTAGAGGTATTGAATTGTTGTGTACAACTTTGGCAAACCAATGACTCTCCATCAACGCTAAGTTTTTGAGTACACTTTGGACAACAGAATATATCTATTTTTTTTCTAATCAAACCATCAAGTCTATTGTCATTATTCATATTATCAATCAGTATTTGGTAGAGAAGTGGAAAACCTCAATGTTGCGCCTAATCAGGCAAACTCTTTGAATATAACCTCTCTTGATCATAGAGAACATAATCTTGAAATATAATCCCATACCGGCAAAGAGATCTTTCACATTAATCTGATTAGTCAACGCTTAAATTTTTTTAGTTGAGGCTCAAGAATCGAGTATGCAGCCTCAGCAACTCTTAATGCTCCAAGGTCGTTATAATGAGCCATATCAATATATGCGGCCTCTTTCTCATTATCCATAATTTTCGAGTGGTCGTAAAATGTGTATGATTTCTTTAATGAACGGAAAAAAATGTAGAACTCCTCTTCATATCTTTTCAAAAGATTATTTGACATTCTACTTGGGCCGTGCACCCTTGATTCAGAGCAAATTCTTTCAGCATTTGTTAAATGCTTTTTAGTAAATGTTGTGGGTTGTAACACCATCATGAACTTGGCATTGTTTTCAGAAGCAATGGTATTCATTATGGCATAGTTAGATGATGTTATTGTCGCTCTTTGTGGAATATTGTCAAACAAATTACCCCTGTAATGTTCGACATCTTCGATAACTTTACCTTTCAATGCTTCATGCTGATTTTTTGTAGAATATCTTAATCGCACAAAGTGAAGGGCTTTATCTATTAATTGAGCACTATAGGAGTAAGCACGAAGATATGAAACAAACAGACTGAAACCAACACGAAACGGATTGTCTCTTCCTTCCAGCTGATTGATAAACCACGCTTTTTCCCAGACAGAATTTATTAATGAAGCAGATCTAACATCCTGCTCATCAAAAGCATATTGAGAATCATTCCTTCCACTTATAGCCAAGACGAAGTCTGCTTTTTTGTATTTAAAAAAACGATGAAGCGTCAGCATTTCAGTAAATGACTGGTAGCCGGAAACCCCTAGATTGTGGACTTCAGCTTTAATACCAAGTTTATCAACTATTATTCTTTCCAGCCAAGATGAGACAGTAGTGGAATTATCGGTGGATCCTATGCCAAACATTGTGCTGCCACCAGTTATAACTATCTGTACATCCGGCTCAGCATATTCAAGTGGTGTTATCGAATTGCCGTCAGAATCAGCATTGATCATTCCAGTGGTGGCTGTTTCCATGTTCTGACAATGTGTTCCAGACCTTAGGGTAGAGTTCCCCAAAACTTTCCAGCCTAGATATGGATGATAGGGATTTCCTGATGTATTAGAGTATTTTCCAATTATTATATATGAAATAGACTCCGCTAAAACTATAAAAATGAAGATCGCTATCAGACTAAATACTATTTTTTTTGTTTTAGTTATATTCATCCTACAAGCTCATGTTAATAGTCAAACCTCAAGACAAAAAACCCAAAACAAAATTTTTGTATTATGTCTCCTCACATCTATCATGATTAGGTTCTCATGTCAAGAATAGAGTCAAACAAAAAACATAATAAAATGCTATATATACAGGCTCAAAGCACCATTTTGGTTTGATCTGGCTATACTTTGACGGACACACAAATTCGAATAATCTTAAGATGATTTAAAGAGCAGTATATAGATCATGGTAAAGAGCAGAAATACCACATCCTATTCAGCTGAGTTTAAAACATCAGCAATCCAGTTGAAAATTGGGTCTGATAGCACAGGCAAGGCTTTCAACAATCTTTAACCTAGAAACGGCGGTTGGCGTTGCGTACATGGCGTAACATATTGGTTTAGCTGGTGTAACAGAGCAAATCGAAGCCAACTTATTGGTGATGAGACTTTGATCTGTTATGCCAGATGAATCAATAGGTTGCGTCAAGTGCGTGCTGACAACTGCTGTTTCTAGGTTTAAGGGTGCTCCTTTCAACAGGAAAAGCCCAAGCCGTAAAGGGCGAGTTTATAGATGATTTTTCTATGAAGCAATTAGTTGAAGTTTTGGATAAGGATGACCAAGCTATGCCGCATTATCACTAGCATATGTATATTATCAACTACCTCTAAGTACAGTTTATTAGTACCGTTAAACCTGATGGGACAATTCAAACAACCTTATGCACATAATATGTGCCTCGCCCAGTGCCTTTCCTCTCAATTAGGTCTAGGCTGAGGAGTTTCTCAAAGTCGAGTTTACGGGTAGCGAGGCTACGTCTTGAGAACTCACCATACTCACGCTGGGTGATGCTTCCCTGCTCGGCTATGAAGTCGAGGATTTGTTTGTGGTGCACCTCAAGGCGGGGTTTCGGTTCCAGATTTTGAGGAACTGTTTTACGGATACGAGCTAGCTCATCCAAAATGCCTTCAGCAAAATATTCCAACCACCCTGTATGGTCAACATCATCGTTCAAATCATTATAATCACCCTGCAAACCGACTGCCTTAAAATAGCGGGTGATATTTTGGTTGTAATAATTTTCAAAGCTGAAAATTTTGAACAGATCAAGCCCATTTGCTCCCAAAATCGCAGTCGTCATTAAACGTGTTGTGCGACCATTGCCATCCATGAAAGGGTGAATTATCACGCACTGGCGGTGAAATAGCCCAGCTAATATGATTGGATCAATTTTATCTCTATTGGCACTAATAAAATCAAGCAGATCTTTGCTGAGACCTCTTACATCTTTTGCATCAGGTGGCAGAAAAATAATAGAGTTAGGCATGCGAGGATCACGAATGACAACTGGAGCTTGGCGTAACTTACCAACATCAGCAGGGTTATCCATCAAGCCTTTGACCACCTGTTTTTGTATCTTTTCAAGGGTGGTGATGTTGGCTTTGAATTTACCCGTTTCTATTAATATATAAAGGTTTTGCAGTGCTTTATTATAGTTGAGCACCTCTTGTTCAGAGTCTCTTATATGCTCCTTTTTATTTTTGAGGATTCTCTTAACATCCGTCAATGCCAGAGGGTTTCCCTCAATTGAGGTCGAAGCAAATGCTGATAGCTCCCGCGCCTCCAATTCAAGTTTTGCAAGTGTCTTACTTGTTAAAGTATAGCTTTTAATCTCCCCCATCGCTTCACCAATCTCACGAATGGTGGAGAGAAGATTATGAGAAATTGTGTATTTAGGCTGCCAAGTCATAGCCGTAATATAGCCTTAAACTAGCCGAAAATCAAGCATGGATTTAGCCGCAAATTAGCCATAATTTAGCCAGTATAATCTATAACCAAAATGGAGTTTAAACCTCAATCTGTTAAAGTATATAACAAAATCATAAAGGTGAGCATTTTTGTATATGGGTGAATTATCCTAGAAATAGTGATTTAGTAGATGATTGAGACATCTGATAATTGCTCTTAAGCCTTTAACAAACAGTAACTACAATTTGTTTAAATAGTTACCCAAATACATATCTTCCATTTCTATATGAATTTCCAACCATGATTTAATAAAGTCATTGATATCAACTGCTATATTTCGTTTAGATTCATTTTCAGAATTAAACCTGACCAAATAACCGTGGACATGAGCCAACATCATTTTGTGTTTTAATCTATGCTGCTTGAAATATGGATAATTTGCAGTGGACATCAACTTCTCTTCATTCTCAAAATGGACAGATGTATAATTAACAAGCTCTTCAATTATGTTATCTAATTCATCAATGTTCTCTTTTTTTTTAATGATTTTGCTAACCTTATCAAATAAAGAAAACAGATTATTATGATCAAAATCAATTAGTTCATGTTCCATTATTAGTGATTTAGGTATAAATTTTAATTTATCCAATATTCTTCTCTTTTCTATACTAAGATCTATCTTTAATTTACTTAAAATTAACGATCATCAATATATCAACAAAGCCCCCGTATTGGCATATAGTTCAACCATCCCTCAGCAATAATGAGAAATAGAGGTATTGCTTAATTGCCATTTATCTCTAGATATTGAATTTTTTAAGCATATCTGTTAGCTGCTTGGCTAAACTGTTCATCTCTCCAGAGCTGTTGGTAACTGTACTGCTTAAATTATTTATTGAGTCAGCTGACTGTGTGACATGTTCCATGGAGTTATAGATCTCTTTTGATGAGTTTGCAGTCTGCACAACTCTTCCGGCAACTTGCGTTGAAGCTGATGAAATTTCTGCAATGTTGTTTGACATTTTACCCACACCAATGGCAGCCTGAGATACATTTTGGGTCACCTCATCGATACCTGATGATAGCTCAGAAACATTCCTTGTCACTTCAGAGATGCCCTCTGTTGCCTCACCAACAAGACGAGTCACCTCACCAGTTTCATTAGTTACACTACCAATAGCAGCAGAGATCTTTTCCACACTATCCTCTTGCACCTCAACAGTGTTGAGAATCTCCTTGTTGGAGTTATCAATTTGTTGAATGCTATGGGTCATCTCTTGAGTAGCTGTAGCAACCTTTTCGGTGTAAGACTGAATGTTATCGATTTTTCCTGTAATCATTTCTGTTGCCTCACCAGTTTGGCGAGCCAACTCTTTGACTTCATTGGCAACAACAGCAAAACCCTTACCTGCTTCTCCAGCCCCTGCAGCCTCAATTGATGCATTCAATGCCAGCATGTTGGTCTGTTCGGCAATGTTATTAATCACCTCCACTACAGAACCTACCTCTCTTGCTGCTACTGACAATGTTTCAATAATTGTAATGCTCTCTTGGGCCTGAACAGTGGTTTTTTGTGAAGATTTGCTTGCGTTTTCACAGCGTCCTCTTACATCACCAAGAGAGGATGTTATACCCTGAATTGATGAGGCAACAGATTCAATATTTTTGCTGGTTCTTTCAGCAGCCTCATTCATAGAGCTCATATTTGCATGAGCCTCTTCTGCTGCTGCGGCAACGGTGCTTAAGTTGACATTTGCCTCTTCTGCCGCTGCGGCAATTGTCTGTAGATTTTCATTTGCTTCGGATGAAGCAACTGCAACACTATCAAGACTATTACTATTTTGTTCTGTTGCCTGGGCCACATTATCCATATCATCACTCATGGTTTGGGCATCTGTAGAGACCTGGGCGGTTCTCTCCTGCATGATTACACTCTGCTCAGACATACCCACCGCCACATTATCAAGTTCAGAGGATGTTGTTGTTAGTTCGTGGGTTACCTGGCTCAAATTACCCATCATATGGCTGAACTCTTCTGTCATTTTATTCAAGGCTTTTGCCATACGGCCCACTTCATCTTCCGACTGAACTTCAACAGATACCGTTAAATCTCCATCAGCCATTGCTGTAATGCTGGATTCCATATCCGCAACAGGTTTGGTAATAAATTTTTTAACAACGAGATAAAAAGTAAATAGTCCCAACACAAATAGAAAACTGGCTACCATTATTGAATTGGTTAAAATTCTGACCTTCTCAGAATTTAACTCCGCTAATGGTGATGATAAAATTATCAGCCCCACCTGCTGATTGATCTTCCAACCCTCTTTATCAAAGCCGAACCAATCTGTATTACCGGGAGGACCATCATTTTCAAAGCCATGACAGCCAAGACAACCCCTGTCGGCCTTAATCTCTCTGGCAAATAGAAATTCACCTGTTTCTTGGTTGGCCCGTGATATTTCCGCTAGCCCACTACCCATCTCATCCATCAAACCTATCTCAAATTTATTTCCTTGGGCTTGGGGATCACGGGGTCGAGTACGCTTAGATACTCTTACACTCATTCCTGCATCGCCTGCTGCCGCTTCAATAGCTCCCAACATACGTATAACAGGTATCATTCCATGGAGATCCGTACGTCTGGCACACTCAAGTCTAGCTTTAACTGTACTCTCTTTACGGCACTTTTTTGCTTGGACAAAGGCCTGGGTATCAATCAAGTCATCTTCCCACGCTTTGCCAATACTGATACGGACATCTTGCCCAGCCTTAATAATGGACCTGGCTGTTGCTGCCTTCTCTTTTTCAAAGGCATCCACTGCATTATTAAACTGTAAAAGAGTGAAAACACCTGTAATTATCACGGTAATTACTGAAAAAAGTGCCATGAGTTTAGCACCAATTCCCAAGTTTCTTATTTTCATAGCAGATATCTATACCGTATTTAGAAATAAGTTAATGTGGCTATGCTTTGTTAAAACTGATGTTTAAAAATAATTTACAGCTATAAAATTTAAACAAACACTTACCAGCATTATTAAACTAATATTTGAGCAAGAACGAATAAATTTATATTAGCATCATTTTAACAGCAGATAGTCTTTTCATATGTGAGGTAATCCGCACATTATAGCTAGATACCTTGTATTTTAAAACCATTTTTTTTTTTGATTTCAACAGGTTATATCTGTTTTTGATAAATATATACTTTATTGATTTCAAGATATCTGTAAATTATATCGGGATTTTTAATATTTTTTACACAACTTGCTCAACAGTTATGCTTGGGGAGTAGAATGTTTATATTTTCCATACAACCTGAACCAAATCTCACTGATTGGTAGGGTAATGTGAAAGTAGATACCAAATTGCTGTGATATAACAGCATCCAAAAAAATGGTTCAACATCAATATTATGGGGTAATATTTTTATATTAATAAAGAGCGATCTGATAAAAACATGAAATATAAACCAATTAATAAGGATATTTAAGCCAAACCAATTACAACAGACTTAAGGATATCTTGTTATATGAAATACCCAACAGTGCAAATTGTGTTAACACAACCAACATTTTTTTGTTATACTAGGGGCAGCTTGTATGTAATCAATAACCGTGTTAGGTGATCTGCACCGTAAGCTTAACTATGCGAATTTATTTTGATAATAAAGCCATGACAGCAAAAACTCCCGAGGGGATAGAAGAGTTTTCCCAAAAACTGGTTGAAGCATATACTAGATTGGAGATTCGCAACCAAAAACTCCAAGAAAGTATGGATCTGTCCCATGCTGTCACCCATACAGCCCATGATGCAATTATTTCAGTTAACGAAAAGGGAATAGTCACCAGATGGAATAAAGGTGCCACAGTTATTTTTGGTTACACTGAAAATGAAATAATTGATAAACCCCTTGTAAATCTGATACCTGAAAAATACCAACAACATTATCTAGATGGCCTTGAACAGGTAAATACAACTGGTCGCAACAAATATATCGGCTCAGTTTTGGAAATGGATGGGTTACACAAGGATGGCAGAGAAATTCCGTTAGAGATTTCCATTGCTACCTGGTTTCAAAAAGGCAACCGCTATTATGCTGCGGTAATGCGTGACATTACGGCACGCAAAAAGTCTGAAATCGGCAACGAGCGTGTTCAGCAATCCAGGGTAGCAATTAGTTCACTTCTAAAAATTGCATTGGAACCAATATCCCTGAAAGATCAACTAGAAAAAGCTTTAGATGTAATTCTTTCTGTGCCATGGCTTTCCATACAATCAAAAGGGTCAATATTCCTTTTGGATGAAAAAACCGATGAGCTTGTTTTAACTGCCCATAGGGGGTTAGCTCCACATCTTCTAACTGCATGCGCCCGACTACCCATGGGTTATTGTCTTTGTGGTCGTGCAGCCCAAGAGCGAAAGCTCATTTTTTCTGCCCATTTAGACCATCGCCACGATGTAACATTTGAAGGCATTAAACCTCACGGTCACTACTGTGTTCCGGTAATGATCAATGACAAACTTCTTGGAGTTGTTAATAGCTATATTCCTGATGGTCATGAAAGAGACCCAGAGGAGACGGAATTCTTGCAAGCCATGGCCAACACCATGGCGGGACTTATTGAACGTAAGCAGATAGAACAAAAATTAGAACACATTGCCCACCATGATCCCCTCACTGGTCTGCCAAATCGACTACTATTCATGGAGCATTTAACAAAACAGGTCGCTCGCTCCCGGCGTGAAAAAACCTTTTTGGCGGTGTTATTCATAGATCTTGATAAGTTCAAGAAGGTAAATGACACCATGGGCCATGATGTTGGAGATATGCTTCTCATAGCGGCCTCTTCTCGTATAAAAGCTTGCTTACGTGATTCTGATGTCATTGCCAGATTGGGAGGCGATGAATTTACCATCTCTCTGCCGTTTATTTCAAACATGGAAGATGCTGGTCTGGTAGCAAAAAAGATAATTTCTGAGCTACAAAAACCATTTTACTTTGCTATCCATGAATGCAACATCGGATCAAGTATAGGTATCAGTGTTTTACCTGTTGATGGAAACTCCCCTGATGAGCTGCTAAAAAAGGCTGATATTGCCATGTATGAAGTTAAGAACCATGGCAGAAATGATTATAGATTCTACGAACAGGGTATGGAAGAAGTCAAAAAATAAGAGTTTACTGGTTGGGCAACTCCTGTTTTTCATCTCGTGAATCGATCAATAAACTCCAATAGCTTTGTTTTGTTGATGGGCTTGGTTATGTGAGCATCACAACCAGCAGCTAGTGATTTCTCCTCGTCACCTCTCATTGCATGAGCAGTAAGAGCCAGTATTGGAGTACTGGCACACCCGTTTTGTGACTCCCACACCCTTATCTGTCGAGTAGCCTCCAGGCCATCCATCACCGGCATCTGTATATCCATCAACACAAGATCATATTTTTTGCCTGACTTGATTCTCTTAACAGCCAGATCACCATTTTCAACAATATCAAGATTATGAGAACTGTTGCTCATGAATGCCTCTATGACAATAGAGTTGTCCATTTTATCTTCAGCCAACAAAATTGTTGCTCCATTACCAGCCTCTTGCATGCTCTCTTCTTTATCGTTATCGGCAGTTCCTGATTGTTTAGTGCCATGGTCTTTACTTGTTAGGGGAACCGAGAAATGAAAAGTGCTACCTTTACCCAGTTCACTCTCTACCCATATTTTTCCATCCATAGCATCCACAAGACGCTTGCAAATGGTAAGGCCCAAGCCAACACCGCCATATTGCCGGGTGTTAGAAGAGTCAGCCTGGGAAAAGGGTTTGAAAATCAACTTTTGCTTTTCTTCAGATATACCAATGCCAGAATCAACTACTGAAAACTGCATGGTTTGTTTAGATGGACATGACACTCGAAGTTCAACAGCCCCCTGATCGGTAAACTTGACTGCATTTCCTATGAGGTTGAGCAGAACCTGTCGCAACCGTTTTTGATCATTAATGAACTTATCTGGAGTATCTGGATGAATTTGACAGGTTAGATCCAACCATTTGTTTTTGGCATTTATGCTATGAATATCCAGTGCTTCTTGAGTAAGCTCCTTTATATCAATCGGTTTATGCTCCAGAGATAGCCGCCCGGATTCAATTTGCGATAGGTCTAAAATATCCTCAATCAGAGTCATCAGATTTTTTCCAGATCTCTCTATTACCTTAAGAAAGCGAGACATGTCTGGATCTTGATTAAACTCTATGGCTACTTCTGACATTCCAAGTATAGCGTTTAGGGGTGTTCTGATCTCATGACTCATTACTGCCAAAAATTCACTTTTGGCTAAATTTGCCTTCTCTGCCTCCTCTTTTGCTTCAATCAGGCCAAACTCATTTTGCTTGGTTTTTGTGACATTAACGAGGGCAAATATCAACCATTCCACCTCATTTGCACTATTTTTAATAGGGGTCAAAGTCCAATCCCAATAGGATATTCCCCATTCTGGATGATCTGGAAATTCAAAAGGTTTGGCAAGTATGGTAAACGGTTCTCCTGTCTCTACAACCTGCCGGAAAATAGCCTCATTTTCAGAGTTGGGATACATAACAAAATGGTTTTTGCCAGGAAAGTAATCTGGTTGGTAACCACAACTATCAGCGTATGATTGATTTACCCGGATAAAGTTGAAAGCAGGATCAAGAAACGCAATAGAGAAATGTGTGATATTGAAAAGTTGCTCCATAAATAGATTTGACTTTTGCAACTCTTTTTCTGCTCGCAATCTCTCAGTAATATCCCGGTCTACACCTCTATACCCCAACAAATTACCACTATTATCAAAAAATGGTCGCCCACTAGATTCCATAAATACTTTATGACCATCCTTATGGACATTGATATTGATCATGGCATCAAATGGTTGGGCTTTAGATAATAGCAGACCATATTCTTCTCTAGCCTTATTTGCATCATCATGGGGCATTAAATCAAAGCCACTTTTTTTACCAATAAGCTCTTTGGGATCATAACCTAGTACATCTATTACTCCGGGGCTGACATATTTGAAATTTGCTTTGGTATCAATTTCCCAAATCCAATCAGAAGTTGTCTCCACAAGCATTCGGAAATGCTCTTCACTTAAAACAAGGGCCTCTTCTGCCAACCGTTGTTTCTCCTTGTAATCATAAAGGGTACGAGCCAATATTCCAATTTCGTCCGCTCTTTTTATTGATGAATTATAATCGGTAGTTGACTCATCATCTCCATGACGCAGATTATAAATCAGCTCTTGCAAAGGTCTTGTGGTAGTCTGGGCAAATACCCAATAAATAATGGTTGCCAAGATAATTATTATGGCAGCAATCTGAAGAAGTTTGTTCCGTAACTGGATAGCCTCATAATTTACCTCATCCATGGGTGCCAAAATTATCAAAGTCCATATATCACTTGTGCCAAAACTCAATGGTATCGAGACCAACAAATTTGTTATCTTTCCATCATCCATAACACCATGAAAAACTTTTTTGCTAGTTGTTGCAAACAGCGCCTTTTTTAAAAAGGTGTTTTGCACCGGTTTGCCCCAAAGAGTAGAATCTGGGTGAGCCAACCAATTGCCATCCTGGCTAACCAGCGAGGCATAGCCATTGGTAAAAACTTTGATGTTGGATACTAAACTCTGAATGTATTCAAGGGGTAAATCTACTGTTGCAGAGCCAATTGCCTGGCCTGATTTATTACGAATAGGAATTGCTGCGGTAGTCATCCATACTTCAGCCCCTTCAACCGGGTTTAAATATGGTGGCATCAAATAGTCCCGGTTCTCTTGCACAGGAATATCATACCATCCAAACTGGATACCACCATCGTCAACAGGGCGCATATCCAAGAGTAGTTCTTGAATCCCATTTTTGGTTCTATAATAATAGATAGCCATTCGCCCTTTTGGACTACCGAACGGTTTACCTATATGCCCATCATCATCTCCATCGAATGCGTTGGGTTCCCACGCTGCTGCCATACCGATGAAAGGATTGCTTTTGACCAGGTTTTGCAAAAAATATGCTGCGGTTTTCCGTGGGTTTGTGGCACTGTTTTGTTGAATGTGTTCAAGTGATCTGGCAAGAAACCTCCCTGTCAGGAGTATAGAGTTGATCTCTCGCTTGATAACCTCAGCTTTTTCAAAGGCGATATGCTCCAAATTAGTTTGAGAATGTTTCCTGGCACTCTTCAACAAAGAGTCTGTTGAGACAAAGATAAGCGCTCCAAATCCAAGAAGGAGGATGGTAATACCGACTGTGATGATTTTCTTTCTGAGAGAAAAAGATGGCTCCATGTCCAATCCTTTAATCAGACTACTTGTTGAATATGGTTAATCTTACAATGAATTAGCTATATTACCTACAATTTAATTGAGCAGCACCCCCCTAAAAGTTAGCTAATTATCAACTCAACCAAGATAGTATAGCTGGCTTATTAATTATCCCATGAACAGTAAGTAGCTATATCCATTACAGAAGATACCTTTATGTGATAACATGGCTTTGATCAAAATATTGGGGTAGCTACCAGTCAGTAGTTAGAGACATATCATATGAAAATATATTCATGAAACTAAAGCAAAACACAAAAAAAGCCTTGATAACCGGCATTACTGGTATGGTTGGCTCCCACCTCGCCGATTTTCTTCTGGAAAACAGCAACTGGGATATTTATGGCTTATGTCGATGGCGCAGCCCTTTAAACAACATCGAACATCTTCTTGATCGTGTAAACCGTGGTGATAGGCTCTTCCTCCTAGATGGTGATCTACGAGATGCCTCCTCGTTGCGCAATGCTGTTGCACAGGCTCTACCGGACTATGTTTTTCATTTAGCAGCGCAAAGTTACCCAAAAACAAGCTTTTCTGGGCCTATAGAAACCTTGGACACAAACATAAACGGCACAGAACGTCTGTTGGAAGCCTTAAGACAACAATCAGGAATCGACCCCATTATTCATGTTTGTGCATCCTCAGAGATATTTGGCCGTGTCCCAAAAGAGAAACTGCCCATAGATGAGGAGTGTAGTATTCATCCTGCCTCTCCTTATGCAATTTCCAAGGTTGGTACTGACCTTCTGGGCCGTTTTCATGCAGAGGCCTATGGGCAAAAAATCATGACCACCAGAATGTTTACCCATACGGGTCCACGTCGTGGAGATGTCTTTGCGGAATCGACTTTTGCCAAACAGATTGCCATGATTGAGGCTGGGCATGTGGAGCCTGTAATAAAAGTTGGCAATTTAAAATCCATGCGTACATGGGCTGATGTAAGGGACGCAGTTCGTGCCTATTATATGTTGGTTACCATCAACCCAACTCCGGGGGAATATTATAATATTGGCGGAACATTCTCCTGTACCATACAGGATATGTTAGACCACCTTATCTCACTCTCCACATTTAAAGACAATATCAAGGTGGTTATTGACCCACAACGGCTGAGACCAGTTGATGCAGATTTGCAAATACCCAACACCAAAAAATTTCAAGATCATACAGGCTGGCAACCGCAAATCACCTTTGAGAAAACCATGACAGATCTTTTAGATTATTGGCGAGAGCAAATTGCCCGTGGCAACAAATTTCTCGTTCGCTGATTTTCGGTTAGTGATATGAAAATTTTACTAATAATACCAAAGTTTGCCGAAAAGGGTTTCAGTTATGATCTTCCCATGGGGTTTGCTTATCTCTCAGCAGTATTAAGAAAAGCTGGGCACACGGTAGCTATTGAAAATTTAAGCCATTATCCAAAAGGAAGCGGTCAAAAAGAAATTGCCGAAAATATTTTAAAATTCAACCCCCAAATAATCGGCACAGGAGGGATGTCCTTTAGCTTTAACCCCATTAAAGCCATTATCGCTTTGGCAAAACAGGTTTGCCCAACTGCCAAAACAGTTGTGGGAGGTATGGTAGTTACCAGTCAGCCAGAAATCATCTACGATGCGCTAGGGGCAGATGTCGGTGTAATAGGAGAGGCAGAAGATACCATTGTCCCTTTGGTAGAAACACTGGGGTGTAATGGTGATTTGGCTACTGTAGAAGGGATTATATTTAGAGATAAAAAAACAGGTGAACTGATTACCACCCCACCCCGTCCTTTGATCAAAGATTTAGATAGAATACCGTTTCCTGATTATGATGGAATGGGAATTGAAGAGTATATTACCCTCAGAGGACAAACAGATGATGGGGGGCTCTCTTTGAGCCACCATGATAATCCCCGTTATCTCTCCATCCATACCAGTCGTGGTTGTCCATTAAAATGCACCTTTTGCTGTTATGAATTAATTGAGAGCAGCTATCGTATGCGATCCATTGATAATGTGATGGCAGAAATTGAGTTTATGGTTGAAAAATACCAAATAAACAATCTTTTTATCAGTGATGACCTGTTCCCAACAAAAAAGAGCCGTTTGACTGAATTTTGTGAACGAATCAAACCATTTAATTTAAATTGGATATGTTCCATACGGGTAACCCCTCCCCTATCACCGGAAATCTTGAAACTAATGCGTGAGAGCGGATGTAAAGCTTTGGGCTATGGTATTGAAAGTATGAGCCCAGCTGTTCTTACCAGCATGAAAAAGAAGATCTCTGTAGCCCAGATAGAAAAAACTTTAAAGTCAACTTACGATGCTAAAATCGGTATCGGTGGAAATTTCATTTTTTTTGATCCTGCTGAGACAAAACAGACATTAAAAGAGACTCTTACCTGGTTTAAGGACAACCCTCAATATATTATCCGCATGGCCAATGTTGGTTTTCATCCTGGAACATTTATTTATGAAAGTGCGGTGGAAAGAGGGTTGATAACTGATAGAATCAAATACCTACAAGACGATAAATTTGAGATAAATGCAACCACCATCTCAGATGAAGAGTATGTCAGCAGCAGCAGATATATTCAATTTCTTCTATTTGTACTTGGCTATTCAGGAAAAATAACATCTGTTACTGATAATGGAGATAACAGCATTTCTCTAAGTACGATATGTCCCCATTGCCATAGCAACAACAGCTATAAAAAAATTATAAAAAAACCTGATTCTATCAGCTGGATATCCTGTCGTGACTGCAATAGAAGATATCGACTACCGATTATAAATTCCAACAAAAGACTAACCATCTTTGATGAATCATTTGAATATCCAGTTAGCGAATCTATAGAAAAACAGGCAGCTATATATTATGAGATTGCCAATAAAACTCCCAACCATTACGGAGCATTTTTTGAAATAGGAAAAATATTAATTGCATTGGGTAAGTCTGATGAAGCCATCCCACTACTAGAAAACTGTTTATCACATTTCCCTTTTAATGCAAATTTTCATATAGCCTATGCTGAGGCTCTTTAACAGACAGGGAATTTAGAAGATAGTGCTGTTTTTAATAATCAAGCAAATATACTGACAAAAAATGGGATTGAAAAAACTATTTATTTGCCCATGGGACAAATCAAGGCTTAATTTAATTATACAAGAGACTTAAAACAGCAGATGAACAGACTTAAAAACAAAAAACTGCGGGATGTGGTCGCCACTAGTGTTGAAAACTACTGTAGTGCAAGCCACGATTTTTCCTTCAACAAGCAGGAGCCTGTTGTTCGTCTTCACGAACCTACATTTGGCACTGATGAGATAATGGCGGCACTGGACTGCCTGCTGGACACCCATGTAACCATGGGGCCAAAAGTTAAACAGTTTGAGAAATCATTTGCCACTTACAACAGTCAAGACCACGGTATAATGTGCAACTCCGGCTCTTCAGCCAACCTGTTGGCAGTTGCTGCTCTTGCCAACCCTCGCAATGCAGACAGTTTAAAAGCTGGAGATGAGGTGATTGTCTCTGCTCTGTCTTGGTCAACAACAGTATGGCCCCTCATTCAATACAACCTTGTTCCGGTTATTGTCGATATCGATCCTAATACCATGAATATCGATCCCAACGAGGTGGAAAAAGCTATAGGTCCAAAAACCAGGGCGATCATGCCAGTTCATGTCTATGGAAACCCTTGTGATATGAATGCACTTATGGATATTTGTGAACGTAACAATCTTATATTGATAGAGGACTGCTGTGAGGCACTTGGCACTGTTTATGATGGTAAAAATATAGGATCATTTGGCCATATTGGCACATTTAGCTTCTATTATTCCCACCATATGACTACAATGGAAGGTGGGCTTTGTACCACTGATAATCTTGATCTTGCCGAAACAATGCGTATACTTCGCGCCCATGGTTGGGTCCGCGAGGTGGAACAACCGGAAGTTTTTTATCAACAATTTCCAGATATTGACCCAAGATTTCTCTTTGTAGATGTAGGCTATAATCTACGTGCAACGGAACTCCAGGGAGCCATGGGTTCAGTACAACTGCCAAAGCTTGATGGCATGGTTAAAGCGCGTCAAGAAGCCGCAAATAAATTAATTGCCTCCCTTGGCAGTTTAGGATCATATTTTGCTTTTCAAAAAACTACTGATAAAGGTGAACACTCCTGGTTTGGTTTACCGTTTGTTGTCACTAAAAGTGCCTCTTTTACGGTTTCTGAGTTGCGAGATGCTTTGAAAAAAGCAAACATAGAGAGTCGTCCAATTATTTGTGGTAATATCGCTCTGCAGCCAGCCATGAAACTATACAACCACCGGGTAGTGGGAATGCTATCAAATGCTACTGCAGTGATGGAACGTGGTGTTGCTATCCCATGTCACCATAAAGTAGATGATGACGCTATCACTTATATGACAGATATTTTTCGTGATTTTATTGCTGCCTAACCTGCCATATTGAATAAATTCATGCCTAAAGAGACCCTCAAGCCATGATCATATCAAGAACACCATTTCGCATATCTTTTTTTGGTGGTGGCACAGACTACCCAGCCTATTATCGCGAGCATGGTGGAGCAGTGTTAGCAACCACCATCAACCGTTACTGTTATCTTAATTGTCGTTATCTCCCGGCATTTTTCAACCACACCCACCGCATAGTCTATTCAAAAACCGAGTTGGTAAATAGTGTAGGTGATATTCAGCACCCAGCTGTTCGAGAAGCCTTGAGAATGTTGAACATCGATCATGGTGTAGAGATTCACCACAATGGGGACCTCCCTGCCCGTTCTGGTCTTGGTTCAAGTTCATCTTTTGCTGTGAGCATTTTACATGCACTTTATGCACTACAAGGCAAGTTGGTCTCAAAAGAGCATCTAGCCCGTCAAGCTATTGAGCTGGAACAGAATCGTTTAAACGAAAGTGTCGGGGTGCAAGACCAGGTTATGACCGCTTTTGGTGGTCTCAACCGTCTAGAAATTACCACAAATGATAAATATCTCGTTAGCCCACTACCCCTATCCATAGAAAAAACAGAAGCTTTGGAAAACCGCCTGTTATTTTGTTTTACTGGTGTTTCCCGTACTGCATCCCAAATAGCCCAGCAGAAAATTGCTGCCATTCCAAAAAAACAACAAGAGCTACATACCATGAGACAGATGGTAGATCAGGCAGCAGAAATTCTTTGCAACGGTTCAGATATTGATGATTTTGGCCGCCTTTTACATGAATCCTGGCAGCTTAAGCGGAGTTTGGTAAGCAGTATTGCACCCGATTTTATCCATGAAATGTATAATGCTGCAAAAAGTGCAGGTGCCCTTGGAGGCAAGTTACTAGGAGCAGGTGGCGGTGGGTTTATGATTTTTTATGTCCGACCCCAAGATCGAGCCAATGTGGTTAAAGCTCTATCCAAACTACTGATAGTACCGATAAAATTTGAGTATTCAGGTTCACAAATTATTTTCAATCAAAAATAACTGTTCAATAACAAGCAGCAGATATCTATGAGTTATTTTGGATATAGGCTCTTATGGAGTTGGCATCTAAACCTATTTTGCCTCTGATATTATCCAGCTTGCCATACCAACTAAGAAATTCATCCGGTAGACCATGGAGAGATAGTGAGAGACCGGTAACACTACACAAAGCTTCATGTAGCCCAAAGGCATCGTGGACCACCAAAATTTTACTCCCCTTAAACCGATTTATAACATCACTATCAATTGGTTTTATAGTGTGAAAATAGACCAAATTAACATCTAAATCTGCTATGGCTTGCATAACATTGCCAAGAATTGGGCCAGCGGTCATTACAGTTATTTGGGAACCAACATCCTTTAAAACAACTGCTTTGCCAAACTCTGCATCTAGTTTGATATCGTGGGGGTAATCCGACAAACGAAAATAGGTTGGCTTACCGTTGGCATATTGGCTACGGATAAGAGAGTCTAACTCCCTATCTGACCCTGGCTGTATTACCTCCATATCAGGCAATAGCCTCAAAATAGCCAGATCTGTATGACAATGATGGGTAGCACCATCCCAAGCATAATCAAAAGAGGCCCCACAAGAGACGATATTGCCGCCAAATTGGTTGTAACACATATCCAACTTGATCTGTTCGTAGCTTCTTTCAGTTACAAACGGGGTTATGGTATGGACAAACGGGTTGAATCCCTGAGCACTCATGCCAGCACCAACACTGACAAGGGTGTTCTCACAAATCCCCATATTGTGGAACCGCTCTGGATGTTGGTCCTGAAACTTTTTAAAAAGATAGACGCTAACATCTCCCAGGATCATGACTATACTGTCATCAGCACTGGCCAAATCTATGACCGTATCTCTAAATTGTTTCCTCATCCAATTCCCTCATGAGTTGTTGCAACTCTTCAGCAGTAGGAGATTTACGATGCCACTCATACTGATTGTTAGCAGTTGTACTGCACCCCCCACCCTTTATTGTTTTGGCAATAACAACATGTACTTTATCTGTCTGTTTGCGACAGGCATCTTCTATAGCCAGCAGATCATGCCCATCAATTTCGCTGACTTCACAGCCAAAAGCCCTAAATTTGCCAGCGGCATTATTAATCTGTAAACCCCGGGCATGGGATTGATTGTCATCATAGAAAATGGTCAGATTGCGTAGCTGCAAATTGACTCCCACCATAACAGCTTCCCAAACCGAGCCTTCGTTGGACTCGCCATCACCAATGATGGTAAAAACCCGACGGTCGCTTTTTTTGGTCTGAAAAGCCAGAGCCATACCTACAGCCAAACCGATGCCATGACCTAGAGATCCCGTGGATGCCTCTATCCCCGGTATTTTAAGGCGGTCGGCATGACAGCCGAAATCTGACATAAAAGCCCCAAATGATGTCACTCGATCAATTGGAAAATAACCATATTTTGCCAAAACACAATAGTGGGCCAATGATGCATGACCTTTACTTAATATAAAGATATCACGGTCTTGCCACTGAGGGTCATCAGGTTTATGACGGATGATGTTATATATACCGTAGAGTAGCTCTACAACAGAAAAACAGGTGGGTATATGACCCTGCCCACTTTTATGGGAGACAGTCAAAATATCCTGTCGGATCAATTTGCAATCTTGGTTCATTCAACTACCATGTATGAGATACGTGCAGCCATAGGATATCTTTGGATACGCACATTGTTCAGACCGAAAACCTCGTTAAGAGCTATGGTCTCACCAGGAAAATAATCATCGCATAGTTCATCAAACACCAAAACACTGCCTTTGCAAAGATGAGGCTTTATAGCCTGTAGAGCAGCTTTGGTGGGTTTGTATATGTCAAAGTCAAATATTGCCAAGGATATGATGGTCTCTGGATGCTTGGCGAGATACTCACTTACTGACTTGGTAGCATCCCCTTTTATAAGTTCATAACGCTGTATGTGGGACATGGGGTTAAGCTGTTCATGTATACCAAGAATACCGTTTAGATACTCTTCATATCCGGGAACAACAGAATAGGAGCCATCACTACAGCCACTCTTATCGCCATCAATATCGCCCATACCTTTAAAACCGTCGAAGGTATCAAAACCGACTATTTTACGATGGCGGTTGAATGGCTCAAAAATTCCCCGTAGGGCTGACAATATTGCAAGGGTCTGACCCCAACGCACACCAAACTCCACCATGATACCGTGGTTATGGAGAATTTTTTTATAGATTTCATTAAAAAATAGAATACGGGATAGATTTTTCGATGAGAGGTAGAGGCCGAGATTAGCAAGTAGTTCGTCATCTGGTATCGGCGTATCTTTTAAATCTGCAACAAACTGTTGGTTGGCATCTTTTTCGTCGGTACTCGACAAAATAATTGCATCATGCTTATCAGTCTTCATTTAAAATCACTCTTATTTTTTAAAATTCTCAAGTGTGCGACTATTAATAGCCTGGAGTTTCATTTAAAAAATCCAAACAAAATCCATCCAGTAAAACCCAAGTGTATCAGGTTTAATTTAAAATAACCAATTAAGTGAGCTTCCCCTGTAACTGCTTAAATAATATCTACTGCCAGAGTTGGTTGCCTTATCAAAATAGTTGATGATGATGGCTTTATAAATAGTCTATTAATGGATCGGTAGCTTGGTTAGATCTCATTACGGGCATTGACCCGTTCAAGACGGTTGCGCATAAGTTCACCCAACTCACTATTATACAGAATACCAGCTTTGATCATCTGTGTTTCAAATTCACGAATCCGCTTAAAAGCCACCTCGTCTTCAACTTTATTGGATAGGTTGTGTGCTGGTGCGTCCAGAGAGTCCATATATTTACTGGCAAGAACATATTTTGGTCGATATCGCAGAATAAAATCTAGAGTCTGCTTAAAATCATCTTCTGTCTCTCCAGGAAAGCCAATGATGATGTGGGTATCAAATTCCCGAAAATCCAGCTCGTTTAATTTTTCAAACACACGTTGGATATCACCAAGCTCATAGCTACGGTTCATACGTTTTAAAACTTGTGGAGATCCTGACTGGATCGGTAGATTAAGGTGACATATATCACCATTTTGTACCATAGCGAACAGCTCATCAAAAAACTGGATAACATCGTTACAATGCAGATTATTAAGGGCAAAAACCAAGTTGGAATCTACCTTTTTTAGCCTACGTAACAGATCAACCAAATTGATTCCAATATCTCTGCCGTACTGTCCCAATGAATCAGCGAGCAGTATAACCTCTTTACGCCCGGTTTTTTTGACCAGATGAGCACACGATGTTGCCAAACCTTCTAAGTCAAAGCTGTGGTAAGGGGGAAAAGCCAACCGTTCGGAACAATATGCACATTGATATAGACACCCCTCAGAGACAACCAATTTTATAAATTGGTCATGGAAGGAGGCATCCTTACCCGGATTCTCTTTTCTGAATAGCTCCGCATCGTGGCAATAGGCCTCTTGTGTGAAAATTGGTACTGTTTTATCAAGTGGTTTATCCGGGTTGCCATCAAACAGACGTTCCATTCCTGCTGAGTCATCTTTCCATGGTAGTAGTTCCCCATGAAACCGTGACTCCAAAATATCAGGCGAGATATCAGGCATACAACCAGCGGCTATAATATTGGAGTCATATGTTTTTTCATAAAGCTCCAATTGATCCAGGCTGTTATCCCTCACATCACTACGAAAAGCGCATGTCCAAACCAGTATTGAATCGCTTTTTTCTGGGGAGTCTACCAGTTGGTGGTTGTTATCGATAAGATACTGCATATATTGGGTTAACTTCTGCTTTCTCATTACGCAGGTGTTAAGCCCTTTAATAAAAACTTTCATAAATAAATCAATGGCTTTAGTAGCAAAAAAAGAAAAACGGTTAGTAACTATTAATCAAGAAACCGGACGGTACTTCAACCACCAATTTATTGTTTGGCTAATTCCCATGTTTTTGGTGCAACAGTTACAAAAACCCTAACAGCTAAAGAAAATGGCAAGATGATAGTGTGGGGATCA
>JADFZS010000044.1 GCA_015232405.1 Magnetococcales bacterium
CGAGGAATAACCGTATTTTTATGTTTCTTAACATGATGTTACAAGCCAATAAAACTTATGTCCCGGACACTAGTGATGTTAGGTCTACTTTTTCGCAGCAAAGGAGATCTGTTGGCTTCTGCCAGTTGGTTGATCAAGGGAGTGCGAGGTTATGCTTTTAACAATGATGCGAGATGGGCAGAATATGCTACAGGGGAGTTTATCAGAAACCTAAAGCTAGCATCCCAAACCGAGCAAGAGACCATGCTTGCTGAGTGGAGTAGAGCTGGGTTGGATGAGGTTGCCAGCCGGGAGGTGCTTTTGGAGGTTATGGAGAAGATTGATGATGGGGGTGAGGGGGAGTAGTTGTTTTTGGGTTGGTTTTTTTGACTGGGCTGCGCCCTGGCCTTTTTTTTTATGTGATTACAGGCCATGGGCTTTGCCCAAACCCAACAGGGGGGTAACCCCCCTGTACCCTTACTAATACAAGCCTTTTTTTACACCCTGGAAAAAACCGGATGATCCTTATACATCCGCTGCACCTGACTTCTAAAACTGTTTAAAATCCGCTTTCTCTTCGGCTTAAGAGTCGGCGTAATCAAACCGTTTTCTACCGTCCAAGGCTCTAAAATAGGACAGACCATCTTAACCCTGGCAAAACCAGGGAAGTTTTTCAACTGTAACTCAAACCGCTCCAACAACACATCCTGCAACCTTTGATAGCTCTTGCTCTGGGGTAGGTTGGGTAGGTTGGGGTCGAGGTTTTGCTTTTTGGCTATCTCACGCCATTTGGCTTTGTTCAACACCACCAAGGCCGAAAGATAAGGAGCGTTCTCCCCTACTACCAATACCTGCTCAAACAGTGGGTCCATAACTATGGATGCCTCCATGTCCGATGGTGGTATCTTTCTGCCGTTGGACAGTACAATTATCTCCTTTAAACGCCCGGTCAGATGTATGTGATGCTCCTCTATCTGGGCTTGATCACCAGTATGCAGCCAACCACCAGCATCTATCACCTCCTGGGTGGCCTCTGGGTTGTTCCAATAACCCATCATCACAGTTTCACCCCTTACCAATAACTCTCCATTGTTGTCGATCTTGGTCTCAACACCCGGTAGGGGTCTGCCGACTGATTCTGGGGTGTTCTCCTCAATAGGGTTAACACTTATAACAGGTGATGACTCAGTCAACCCATAGCCCTGCACAACCGGTATATCCAGCCCGATAAAAAATTGTGCTACCTCGTTAGAAAGATGAGCACCACCACAAACCGCAGTACGCAACCTACCACCTAACCTCTCCCTAACCTTGGCTGCAACAAGCTTGTCAAGCAGAGGCCACATCACCATTGACGGCTGCCAACCTCCCCTACCCTGACGATATAAAAACCTGTTCCAACCCACATGCAAGGTGTAGTTAAACAGAGTGCGACTTGTGGGCGAAGCTGTTTGTAGCTTCTCCCTTATCTTCAACAATATCCGTTCGTAAATTCTTGGGACCGAAATCAACAGCGTAGGTTTGATGGTTATTAAATCTTCTGCCAAATCAGCAATAGAACGGGCAAAAGCCACCGTAGAACCTGCCATCATCGGTAGATAATATCCTGCCATGCGTTCTAAAGCGTGGGACAATGGCAAAAATGAGAGGAACAAATCCTCACGAAAAACCGGAATCAACCTTAGGGAACTATAAGCGTTGATAAGGATGTTTTTATGGCTCAACATCACCCCTTTGGGCGGTCCGGTAGTACCAGATGTATAAACAATGGTTGCCAGCTTTTTCTCATCACCATCACCAAAATGCATGGTATCCCCTGTTTGGGGCAACCAAAGTGACGCAGGCATAAATATTCCACCACTTTTTCTATTCTCTGGACACTCACCCAAACAGACAACCCTGCTTAAATCCGGCAACTGCCCCTTTTTGGGTGCTAGTTTCTGCCAAGTCTGGGCCTCCTTTATCAATAAAAACCGCGCCCCGGAATCTCGCAATATATGGACGATATTCTCAGGACTATCATTGACAAAAAGCGGAACAACCACCAAACCCAAACCCATGGCTGCCTGATCAAAAGCCACCCAGTTGGGGCTGTTGTTCAACAATACAGCCACCCTGTCACCTGGCTCGTACCCCTCATTTTTCAGGGCTTTTTGCCAGCGTCCTGCTAGCCGTTGCGCCTCAAGCCAGCTTAAATCATGCCAGCTTTCATCAGCAAAATATCTATATGCCGTGGCATTTGGCGTCTCACTAATGCGCTCCTTGAACAGGTCGCATAAAGTGTTTACTCGCCAAGGCGGGGTTATGGCGAACGTTTGATTTTTCATGATCTTTCTCCTCAACAGTGTTCACGGTGGAAAAATCCAAACTTTTCCAACCGGGATGTGGAGTAAACCTCTCTCCATGAAGCTGCTTTAGATTTTCTAATTTGTTAAACCACGCATCGGCCCCCTCTTGGGCTAAATAGTGGATGGGACCACCCCTAAAGGGCGCAAAGCCGGTTCCAAAAACCACACCTGTATCCAGCAGGTCGATATCCTCAACCACACCATCACTCAAACAGGCGACAGTTTCGTTCAACAATGCTGCAAACATTCTCTGGCTGCCGTCTGCCGGCAACCTACCGCTGGATTTGGTCTGTGACGGTCCCTGCTTACCTTTTTCATAGAGATAAAAACCCAGCCCGGTTTTCTTGCCAAGGTGCTTTTGCTCAACAAGAGTCTGCAACATTGGCGGAATAACATGTTTGCCCGAAGTATCGAGAATTTTAGCCACCGACAAGCAGATATCAAGACCCACAACATCAACCAGGGTTATGGGACCCATAGGCATACCAAAAGCCTTTGCAGCCCGATCAACCTCTTCGGGTGCTGTTCCCTCGGCAACCAGTTTTATACCCTCAAACAAATAAGGCATTAAAATCCGGTTTATCAAAAACCCCGGTCCACTCTTAACAGGCAACGGAGAACGTTTGATGGCGGTGGTAAAGTTACAGCCAGCTTTGACGGTCTCCTGGCTGGTATCCCTACCCACAACAACCTCCACCAACGGCATTCTTGAAACCGGGTTAAAAAAGTGTATACCTACAAACCTATCGGGGTTTTTCAAAGCCTTGGCGATATCCTCCAAAGATATGCTTGAAGTATTGGTGGCAAGTATCGCCCCCGGTTTTAGTTTTGCCTCCATGCTCTGCAACAGGTTTTGCTTGGCCTCCAGGTTTTCAAAAATCGCCTCCAACACCACATCGGCCTTTGCCACCCCATAACCAGCCATGTCCGGTATCAACCTATCCATGGCCTCCTGTATCTGATGACGATCACGGGTTTTAATTTTATAGAGCTTCAACGCCCGTTGCAGGGTGTTGGCTATCATGGTTTCGTTGGTGTCTTGCAGGGTGACGGTCATGCCGTTATAAGCACACCAGGCTGCGATATCACCACCCATCACCCCGGCCCCCACAACATGAAGACGTTTGGGTTTTACCAAGCCCCCCTTGCCGAGATCCTTCATGCGCTCTCCTTGTAAAAAGAGGCGAATCAGATTTTGTGCTGCCCCCCCTACAAACAGGTTGGCTATGGAGTCTATCTCCTGGTCATACTGCTCCCAGATATCAACAAACTCCCTATCGCGCCATAGATCAATTACCGCATGGGGTGCAGGATAGTGGGCTTTTGGAGCCTTTTTCTCCAGCTTTTTCTTTAAGAAATATGCCACGGTTGAGCGAATAAAAGGTGCTGCTGCCCAACGTTGGGAAGCTTTTGTTCTATGGGGTGTGGGATGTTTCTCAATTAGTGTGGTTACGGTTCTGTTAAGATGCCTTGCCGGAACCACCCAATCCACCAGACCCATCTTTTTGGCCCTTTTTGTCCCTATACTTTTACCAGTTAAAATCATATCAAGGGCGGTTAGCTCACCCACCAAACGGGGCAAACGCACAGTGCCACCAAAACCGGGGTGAATACCCAGCTTTACCTCCGGCAGCCCCAGTTTGGTACTGGGTAGATCCTCTGCCACCCGATAGTTACAACAAAGGGCCAGCTCCAAACCACCTCCAAGACAAAAACCGCTTATCTGGGCAACGGTGGGAAAATCCAGCTCCTCAATTGCCATAAAAATCGGCCTTACCTGACGGATACGATCACGGGCCTGGGCAACGGTGGTAAACTGGGTAAACTCCTTCACATCCGCCCCAGCGATAAAACCGCTTTTTTTGCCGGAACAAAACACCGCTCCGGCTGGATTGGCAGCTACCAAACTCGGCAACAGCTCCCCTAGTTCCGTCAACACCTCACCACTCAAGATATTTGCCGAGCTACCCACCACATCAATTACCACCCAGGCTATGTTGTTTTCGTCCATATCCACACGCCAGTGTTTGCCTTGAAATGGGGTGCTGGTTATATAGTTTTGATAATACATGGCTACCTCCCTCAAGCTGCCTCTGCCAACATTGCTCCACCCTGACCACCGCCGATACAAATCGCGGCAACACCACGTTGTGTTTTGGTCCGCTTTAATAAATGCAGTAGATGAAGAACTATCCTCGCTCCACTGGCACTTACCGGATGACCGATACTTATGGCTCCACCATCGACATTAAGACGATCGGGAGCAATCCTACCCAGGGGTTTTTGTCTGCCGTCAAGCTCATGTTTGCAATAGTCCTGGTTATCCATGGCCTCGGTGCAAGCGATAACCTGGGCTGCAAAGGCTTCGTTTATCTCCCAGTAGTCCACACTCTCAAACGGTGTTTTATACTCTTTTAAAAGTGAATCAATGGCGTGTACCGGACCCAGCCCCATCTGGGCCGGATTCAAACCAGCCCAAGATGCCGGGGTTATCTTGCCCAACGGCTCTAAATTCAACCTCTCAACCGTCGCCTCATCTGCCAGCAGCAACCAGCAAGCTCCATCGGTTATCTGAGCACTGTTGCCAGCTGTCACCATGCCTGTGGGACGATCAAAAACAGGTTTCAACCGGGAAAGCTTCTCAATGTTGCTACCGGGGTGCAGACCCTGATCAGTTTTTATAACCGTACCGTCAGGACTAAACAGCGGAGTTATCTCCTCGGCAAAAAAATCCTCTTTTTGTGCCTGGGCCAACCTCTGTTGACTTGCCAGGGCATATTGATCCATGGCTTGCCTGTTGATGGCAAACTCATAGGCCAGCTCTTCGGCTGTCTGTCCCATGGATAGCCCGGTGGAAGGGTCGGTCAACCCTTTTAACAGGGTAATTACCGGGCGTAGATCTTTTAAAGATAGCCTTGCTAAACTTTGCAGCTTGGCTTTAACACTACGGGCTTTCAGCCATCCCCCCAGCCACTCCACCAACTTGGGTCGCCACTGCAAAGGAGCACGACTCATGGCCTCGACACCCCCTGCCAAGATCATCCCGGCATGGCCACCTTGAATGTTTCGCACAGCGGTATCCAACGCCTGCATACCAGAGGCACAGTTACGCTGCACAGTCCAAGCCGGGGTTTTTATATCGCAGCCAAGGCGCAGGCTGGCAACCCTTGCGATGTTGACCTCTTCGGCAGCAGGAATTACACACCCCAAGATAACCTCGTCAATGGCATCGGCACTAAACGGCTGACGTAACAACAGTGGCCTGCCAGCTGCCACCGCAAGATCGGCAGCACTAAACTGGTTGGCTCCTCTTTTTGTTGTTAAAAAAGGTGTCCGACAGCCATCAACCACATAAACCGGGCTATCTTTAGCCTTGCTGTTTTGTCTGTTTATACTGTTCATGCCGCATCCTCCAATTTTCTTCCACCACTGGTAAAATCTGTTGGGGGGAAGTCATCTACCTGAATAACCTTGTTGCACAGCTTATGTACCTGCACCAACCTTCTGGCTTCCATGCTGGTCAACACCCTTGCTGCTACAGCTTTTTTCACCACATCGTCCCCCGGTTTCAAATGGTTGGCCTTGGCAAATTCAACCACCTTTGACTCAACCTCAGCCATGGCGACACTCTGGCTGCAAGCCTCCTCCAACATCGCCATGGGATCACCCTGATCAACTGGCAGATAGATACCGTTGGTCAAACGATCACGGGCTGCTGATGGCTCCATAAGAATATTTGCAACCTGCAAGGTGGTTCTGTCTGAAGGGGGAGCCATTGTCCGACCAAAGGGAAAGATCCAAACTTTTAAAAACCAGGCAATCGGCCTTATGGGAAAGTTGGCTAAAAACTTATGCAGGCTATCTTCGGCCCCATGGAGATTGTGGGCCATGCTCCACTCCACTAAAGAGTGATCCTCAGGTTTACGCCCTTGATCGTGATAACGTTTCATAACCGCAGAACCCAGATAGAGATGGCTCAGTGCGTCTGCCATTCTACCGGAGAGAATCTCCCGGCGTTTTAAACTACCACCAAGTGTCAACAAAGAGGTGTCGGATATCATGGCAAAGGCTGCGGAAAGTCGGCTAAGTTGCTGGAAATACCTACGTTCAAAACCATCTCCTGGCACAGCAATGGTTCTACCCCCTGTCAAACCCTGCCAGAGAGTTTTAGCCAAGACATTAACCACAAACCCCACATGACCAAAAAAGGCTTTGTCAAACTTGGCAAGTGCCACATTGGGTGATTTTTCATCCAAGGCGTGTAGCTCTTTTAAAAGGTATGGATGCGCCCGTATGGCCCCTTGACCAAAGACAATCAGGGTACGGGTTAAAATATTTGCCCCCTCCACGGTGATACCTATTGGTATGGATTGGTAAATACGTGACAACATATTTTTTGGCCCTCTGCTAATGGCAGCTCCCCCCATGATATCCATGGCGTTGTTAACCACCAAACGCATCCGTTCGGTTAGTTGATATTTTGTTAAAGCCGATATCACCGATGGTTTTTCACCTTGATCCACAGCACCAGCAGTAAAGGTTCTTGCAGCCTCCATGAGATATGTCTGTCCTGACATATGGCCCATCTGCTCTGCCACACCTTCAAAGCGACCTATGGGTAGGCCAAACTGTTTGCGCACACGGGCATAGTTACCCACAACCCGGCTACAGGTTTTAGCAGCACCACTGCTTAGGGCAGGTAGAGAAATCGCCCTACCTTCTGATAGGCAATCCATCAACATACGCCACCCCTGCCCCACTCTCTGAGGTCCACCTATTACCCAGTCCAGAGGTATAAAGACATCTCTACCTTGGGTGGGACCGTTTAAAAATGGAATACCCAGAGGATCATGACGTTTGCCAATTGTTATGTTTTTTGTTGTGGTGGGTATCAGGGCCAGGGTGATACCAAGCTCACTCTGGTTGCCTATTAGATGGTCAGGATCATATAGTTTAAACGCCAACCCCAAAATTGTGGCAACAGGAGCCAGGGTTATATAGCGTTTGTTCCAGTTCAGCTCTATACCCAAGACATCTCTTTTACCCTCAAAGTTGGCTTTTCTCACCACAACCCCGGTGTCCGGCATAGAGCCAGCATCACTACCTGCCTGGGGTCCGGTCAAGGCAAAACAGGGAACCTCCCTACCGTCAGCAAGGCGAGGTAAAAAATAGTCCCGCTGTTCATCTGTGCCGTAATGGCGCAGCAACTCAGCAGGGCCAAGTGAATTGGGAACCATAACCGTAACCGCAGCGGTAACACTGCGGCTGGCTACTTTGGCTACTATGCTGGAGTGGGCCAGAGCAGAAAAACCTTTACCACCATATTTTGTCTCTATCACCAGCCCGAAAAAGCCCTCTTTTTTCAAATAGCTCCAGACATTTGGCGGCAGATCATGACGTTGTGATGTAATGTGCCAATCATCAATTAAATGGCAGAGTTTCTCCACCGGGCCGTCTAAAAACTCTTGCTCAGCAGGGGTAAGGGTAGCTTTGGGTATAGCCAACAACCGTTGCCAATTTGGTGCTCCACTGAAAAGTTCAGAGTCCCACCAGACGGTACCTGCCTCCAACGCCTCTTTTTCTGTTGAAGATAGTGTGGGCAGAGCTTGTCGAAAAAGTCCCATTATTTTGCTTGTTATCAAACTTTTCCGTAAAGTGTGGAAGTTGGCAAACAGTGCCACAGCAAAATATGTGGCTGCCAGACTCCACAACCCCACACTCCAATAAATAGGGTTTGCATCTCCACTGGCGACATAAAAACAGCCCAACAAAATGCCCCAACCAAATGTCCACAACTCTCGTGATGAATCGTGGTAGGCCAGCCACCAAGACAGAATCAACCCACTAGGAATCAACCATATAAATATGTCCATATCGTCTCTCCTCCTTATCTACCAACTCGGTTAAAAAACAAGCTTTTACTCCTGCTTTTTTTCATCCCTTCGCCAGTTAAACGTAGGGAAGTTGTGTGGTACTACGTTGCTAATTTTATTTGTCATTGTGCCAATACTTGATCGGGCATAATCCCAACCAAGGGTTCCCCCAGAAACATCCCCCTCACGTTCCGGCACAAAACAATCACCTGCTGTATTACAGACTTTACCCTGGGTATCCCACGGTAGGTTGCGATAGTCGGATACATCGTCATCGTTTAGCAGTGGATATTTAACAATGTCAAAATAGGGTGAAACATCAAAATCACGGGGAGCCATGGTGCGATAGTTACGGCGATACATAACCAGATCACCATCACTGTTTTGCTCCAAAACCGGGATAATTGGAAAGCTGACAGTCATAAAGGCTCTAGCCAACATAGAAGAGCAGACCGCCTTGTGTCTCTCTCTTGTGTAGTGCCAATGGAGCCTTGTACCCCAACGCAGTGGGATTATGTTAAAGGGAATCAAAAAGCGGAAAAGATCGACTATATAGCGAAAATCGTACTGACAACCAAGATGGTTGGCAACAAAACGTATCACCCTGGTGTTGTCAGCTTCTGAAAGACCACTTGGGCGACAGATACGTATATGGTGCTGACCATATGCGTCCTGCATATCAGCTACAACAACCCCACGATCCATCAACGCCTCTATCACCAAAAGACGATGGTGAGGACCATCATAGTGCTCAGATACCAAACGACGGGTTGCGACGTCGGTTATTTTATCCAGGGAACCGATGCAGATAGCTGCATGTGACCACGAACTATGGGTAGCCAACTTAATGAGGCGGCTTGCTGCGCTACGTCCTTCCACCAACACAACATCACCGGGTTTTATGACCGACCTTATTCTACGAAAATTACACAGGGGTATCCCAGTGGCCTCTCTCTCCTTAATCAGCCATCTTATCAATCTATCGGTAATCCATTTAGTAATTTTCATAGCTGGCTCCTTCTTCATGGGGCCTTAATTAGCGGTCGTCTCCCTTATTGTTGTCGGTTTGCCGTAAAATCAGCTGCTAATAAGCCCTTCGTATACTGAGATTAATCAATTCTATCAAAAGTTCCATATTCACTTTTTACGCTATATCCCTGGAATAGTTAAGCTTATAGATATGATTAGAGAATTTGCCAAATGAAAAAAATTGCAAAATGTTCTTAATGAAACTCAGATTTTGGGGTAGAATTATCTTTGATTTTTGTGTTTGTTTATGTTTGCTCGCTATTTTGCGCCCTAGAATTTAACGAACAAGCTAGACCCTACATGTAACGTTATGTTTTTATCAAGATTCAATACAGTTTATAAAGGACTCTTCCAGAGATTTGCCGCCAAAACGGTCCCGACAGGCTTTTGGTGAGCCGACAAAGCGGAGGTGACCGTTGTGGAGAATAGCCATACGGTCGCACAGCTCCTCAACATCGGCTAAAAGGTGGGTACTGAAAAATAGCGATGCACCGGACTTTTTCATCCGTAATAGCTGGCGTTTAAGTAGAACACGGGCCTTTGGGTCAAGACCGCTCATGGGTTCATCCAGCAATAAAAGGGGTTTTTCACTTAAAAAACAGCCTGCAAGCCCCAGTTTTTGGGTCATACCTTTTGAATATGACTTAACAGAGTTGCCTAACGCTTGGGGGTCAAGGTCGAGATGGGCTAGCATTGTCAACACCGCCTCTTCATCATAGGGGTGTTGATGAAGTTTCATTATATATTTTAAAAAGCCCCGTCCCGTTAGAAAATAGGGAGGGCTGAACCGCTCTGGCAAATAAGCGATGGAGCCCCTAGCAGAGGTTAAAAGGTGGGATTGACCGGCAATGGCAATCTGTCCCCCATCCATCTTGATAAAATCCAACATCCCCTTCATCAAGGTGGTTTTACCCTGACCGTTGGCCCCGACAAAAGCAAAAAACTCCCCTGCTTTAACCGATAGATCGATCCCTTGCAAAACCTTTTTATCGGCAAAATTTTTCATCACCTGTGAAAATTTTAGAATTTCTTGCGCCATAACGGATAATCTTTTGTTTTTAATTGTATTTTATTTTAAAAATAGATGTATACCATTATAGCTCTACAATAACAAATATGTCTCAAACAACAATTTTTCCCCTTTTAAACTACATGTCACAGCGTTTGGGGTTGTGCTATGCTTCTTTTTTTACCTAAAAGGGGAAGAATATTTTGGCTACAGATACCATCCAAAACGCTGACAAAAAACCTTTTACAACCCCAAAACGTATCATTGAGATATTTTGCCTTTTGTTGATTTTGGTTTTTGGCTGGCTGGACCGGGTGGATCAGTTCTCTTCCTGGCTACTAAAACCCGAAGTAGCCTTCCATAACCAAGCCCCCCTACTACAAGGTTTTGATGGTTATTTTTATCTTAATTTAAGCAGAGATGTAGCCAAAGGAACATACTATACAGAACAAAAAAAGGAGCTTTTGAAAGTTCAACACACATTTCCTCGCCCGGAATATGCTCCTCTGCTTCCAGTTGTTATTGCCAAACTATCCAAACTTACATCCTATTCGCTTATCTGGGTTGCTGTTTTGCTACCAGCTTTTCTTGGCCCCCTTTTGGCGATCCCTCTCTATCTTTTGGGGCGTTATTTTGGTGGTGCTATTATGGGACTTAGCAGTGCATTGTTGGGGGTTTTCTCCCCCTATTATGTGCTGCGCACCAGTTTAGGATGGAATGATACCGATATATTAAATGTAACACTGTTATTTTTATTATCTTTTTGTTTTTTACAATTTACAAAACAAAAAACTGAGCAAAAACATGTTTGGCTTGTTGCTGGGTTGACCATATACACGATATTTATCTGGTGGTGGCACACCGCAACTGCACAGGTTACGGTTATCTTTCTGTTTTTTGTTTTTATGGCAGAGGTTTATTTACGCCAGCAGAACAAAAGCAATTGGGCAATTCTAGCTGCCACAGCAATAGCCAGTTTGCTTATTCTATCCTACTGGAAAGGTGTCGGCTTTCTTGCCAGTATTCCTAGCAACCTTTTTGATTATTTAATGTTTTTCTTTCAAGCCAAAAGTGACACCTTTTTTCCCAATATCGCACTATCCATATCAGAGTTAAGCAAGCCTGGGTTAAGTAATATTGTTAACTCAACAAGTGGTGGCTTGATATTTTTTTTAATCTCAGTAATTGGAATTATTTTACTATTCTGGTTACGATTTCGTGATGGTGCTTTATACCTGTTGCCTATCTTGGGTTTTAGTATGGTAGGTGTTTTTATCAATGGTCGTTTTTTGGTTATAACTGCCCCTTTTTTAGCTTTGGGCTTGGGTTTTGCTCTCACTCTTATTTGGCAACGTTGGTCGTTAAAACATTTCCGGGTATTAGCACCAATTATTTTGCTTATAGTTTTTGCAGCCCAATACAGCAGATTTCAAAGAATATCTGAAAATCCGATATACCCTCATCATGTAAAAAGCAAAGCGGCTGAAGGTATGGAAAAAATAAAAGAATTTACCCCACAAAACAGCATAATATGGAATTGGTGGGACAACGGTTATCCTCTGGAATATTGGAGCAACAGACAGGTAATAGCCAACGGTAACATAGATAAACACAGTGGTGACCATATCACCTATATCAGCCTGCCTTTAGCAACAACCAATCAACGTCTGGCAGCCAATTTCATGGGCTTTTATGCAAAACATGGTCGGCAGGGTATGAACACATTATTTAAAGCCACAAATGATGATATCCATTTGGGAATTGAGCTGGTAAAAAAAATATGTGGAGCTGGCCCCAAACAGGCCCAAAAAATTATTGAAGATGCAAAATTAACTCCACAGCCAGGGTTAAACAGTGTAACAGATTGGCTAGAGTTCTTTTTTCCCCACGACACGGTAAAAATATATCTTTTTATGCGCTATAGGTTAATTCGTGTTGTTAAATGGTGGCATAAATATGGCAATTGGGATGTGCAAAAAAATGATGGTCCAAGCCATCTCTTCATCCATTTAAAGGGTGCGAAAAAAAATAAACATGGCGACTTGTACGATGAAGATGGCGAGCTACAGCTATCCATAAAAGACGGCAAGATAACAAACTCACTTGCTAGAATAGTCAACAAACTTAGGGGCAACAAAGAGAAGTTCAAAAAGTTGAATTTTAACAACACCCCTAGCCTTACCATATTAGAGCACAAAGCATCAAAACAGTTTTATTTTATGAATCGCTCTGTATCCCAAAGCAATGCAATGCAACTTTTTATACTTAACAAATCGGATTCAGGATACTTTACACAGACATTCAATAATGGGTTGGACTATCAACTCTGGGAGGTACACCCAGATCAGATTGAATATCTTGACTAGCAACTTATGTCTAACAGCAATGTTATATCTATTGCATAAAAACAGTGGGTAAAACAGTTTTTCATATCAGAAATTAATTGTGAAAAATGGAACTTACAATGAACAAAAAAAACAGCCCCATAAAAGGTGGCAGTTCACCTAAAATTCGCTGTAACTTCATCCACTCCCCCGATCCACTATATGAAGACAACCAGCTATATGGAGTTAAATTCATGCCGGTCTGGGCCTATACCCTAGCCGGACACATTCCCAACGACGGAAGGTTTGAGCTTTGTCTTTATGATATGCGCATAGTAGATGTTGATGATGTTCAAAAAGGTGATGTTTTTCTGTTCAGTGGAATTAATCAAGATTTAAGCAAAATCAAATCTTTAAACGAACAGTTCAAACAAAAATATCCAAAAAGCTTATCCATGCTTGGGGGGCCGATTTGTTGGTCTTTTGATCAGGCAGGAGATATAGAAAAACTAGATTTTATCGATGTTATTGTCATTGGTGATGGTGAGGATATCATCGGCAATTTACTGGATGAGTTCCAACATGGCAAAAAAATAGAAAGTATCGTAAGGGTTGAAAAACGTTTTGACCTTGAGAACTCATTACCGTTTTATGACCCTTTTGTAAAAAATACCATAGATCAATATTATGGTGCTGTTGTTGAGGTATCCCGTGGTTGCCCATTTTTATGTGAGTTTTGCGATATACGCATCCTGCCCGATAACAATCGCACACACCAAAAACCCACAGCAAAAATTATTGCCGAAATTGAACATCTGTGTTCTCTGGGGGTCAACAAAATATTGTTGGCCTGTGATAACTTTATTGGTGATCCAAATTTGGCCCAAGAGGTTGTGGATGGTCTGCTGCAATGGCGTACAAAAGTGGATTACAAACCCAGCTTTTACACCTGGACCACCATCAATTTACAAAACTACCCAACGTTGATGAAAAAAATGCGGCTTTTGGGCTTTGATATGCTTTTTATCGGCATTGAGAGTTTTAATACAAACTCACTGCTTGAGACAGCCAAAACCCAAAACTCTGCCGTGGGTATGGTTGAGGTTATTCGTGATATACAATCATATGGTTTTTTGGTGGTTGCCGGGCTTATATTTGGCTTTGATTCCGACGATGAGAGCTGTTTTGAGATCACCAAAAAAGGTTTGCTGGAATCTGGCCTGATATCTGGCGATCCCTCACTATTAACCGCACTACCAGGTACACCATTATATAGACGCATGAAACTATCTGGTCGTCTGCGCCCTGTGGGTTTTGGTCTTGGGGGGTATAAATATCAGACCAACATAAAGTACCTCATGGATAAACATAAACTTATCCATGGCTTTCAACAGTTTGTTGATGGCTATTGCCAAGCTAAATATCAGTTTGAACGATTTGAATATTTGATCCAAATATTAAAAGGTGACAACTACCAACCCTTGGATGTAAAGGGATATGGTGATATAGCGCAATTTTCCCGCATGATTTTTGGTAACTGGAAAGCCCTAAAACAGATGGCAAAACGTCTTTTTATTTTCGCTGCCAACCCCATCAACCTCTATTATGTATTTCGTGGCTGGCTATTAATACTGAGCAACAGGCAGATAAAAGATGGCTTCAACTATTTTCAATTTTGGGTTTTTGCCTGGACCAACGCGATTTTAAAATACAAAACCCTATCGACAAAAGATTTTGATATCGACAGTGTGGATGACGGTTTTGATATCAACAATTTAATACCGGAAGGTTATCAAGAAACTGCTGACGAAAAAATACCCCAAAATAAAATTGATGCTCAGGTACGAGCCACAACCAAACAGCTGGAAAAAATAGTGTTAAATGGTTAAACCTAGAAACATCATCAATCTATAAGGTGAATTGGTGTACGGTTTTTTTCTGCCATATCATGGTTTAAAAAAGCCAACAAAAACTGAATTCCCAAAATAATTGGCAATGCAGACAACAAAACAGTACCAACTGAATTTACCACACCTGTCACAATGCTTTCATACCATTTAATACCACCCCACACTACACCACCTATCAGCATAAACAGGCCGACAATCAGCTCCATGGAAACTATGGAAAAATCACGGAGAAAATAGTTGTAAAAAATACGTCGGGTAAAGTTCTTCATATGTTTAAAAAGAAAAGGAAAAATAATATGAGAAATTTTCAAGTTGCTGACTTCATCACTATATTTTGCCGTCATGGGGACATCAACCACAACGGCATTGATAATGTTGAGGTGAAAAAGCATGTCTGATTCAAAAAAATACCGTTTTTCAATTTTATCCAACGATAGCTGATCAATAACCTTGGCATGTATCGCTACATAACCGTTTGATGGGTCAAATATATGCCAATATCCTGAAGAAAATTTATTGATAAAAGATAGAACAGCATTTCCAACTATCCGTGTCTTGGGCATATTTAGCAGATTGTCCAAATTATAAAAACGGTTGCCTTTGGTATAGTCAGCTCGCCCTGTTAAAATAGGTTTAACAATTTTTTTCAATATGGCTGGGTCCATCTGCCCATCACCATCCAATTTAACAACCACATCATGGTTATCTTTTACCGCCTGTTTAAAGCCGGTTATTGCTGCCCCACCTACACCCTGGTTTGTATCATGAAAAATAACCCTAACACGGGAATCAACGCTATTTTGTTGGATATATTTCCCACTATCTTCCGGGCAACAATCATCGATACAATATATTTGATCTACCTCATCACCAATAGCAATCAACAGTTCAAGAATATGCTTACGAACCTTATAACAAGGTATTACAACAGCAACTCTTGCAACTTCGCCGTTAACATTAGCAAAACTGTCGGGTGATTGTTTAAAATTGGGATTAACTTGTGGCAGCATTTAAAGTGTCCATCATTAACAAATGCTAGAACAAAAACGAAAGATCAAGAGACAAAAAAACCCGCCCAAGGGCAGGTTTTTTTGTCAGGATAAGGCAATTTGAATTAGAACAGATAAACCGCACCACAAAGAGCACCGCTCAAAACCTGCCAGTTAGTGGCAGCTACTGTACCGTCGGTAGTTGCATTGGCTCCATTTACAGCTTGAGCACAAGCAGCAACAAATCTGTCACTTACCCGGAAGTTGCCATTTCCTGGCACACCGTCATCAGTTTTACTATCAATGTCAGCAATAACAGCAACTGGAATAGCTTGCCCAGAGAAAATCTGGTGGGTTGCTGCAGTATCCGATGTTGCATTCATGCCGGACTGTTCATCATCAAAGATAATAAACATCGGACCACTATAAGCGTTGGTCATACAGACATCAGAAGGACATGTCCAATTTATTTCATCCAAGTTGTCGCCAACACCTGTGAAACCACCAGTTATATAACCAGCATTACCTAGATGTAACCAAACCAAGGCCAACTCTCTATTGAGAGTACCTGTACGGGCATTGGCTCCATTAACAACGCTGCCACCGATGAAGGAGTCACCGTCACCCTCTTCATTTTGAGTCGTAATTGTACCATTAGCTACAACGTTGGCAGTAATATCAGGTATATTGATTGAAGCTCTAGAGTAGTCACCAGGAAGAGCACGATAACGGTCGGAAAAACCCAACATCGCAGCTTTAAGACCGTTACTTTGGGTGATTACGTTGTGGGAACGTGCACTACGGATCATCTCCTGACCTTTTAACACCCCACCAAGGAGCAGACCGATGATAACAACCACGATGGCGATTTCGATAAGTGTAAAACCATCCTCTATCTTCTTTTTTAGATTTTTCATGACCCACAACTCCCTTGTATAGGAATAAATATCAACTGTATTTCGTTAATATTTTACATTAGACTTAACATAAAGTTACTGCCCACTCGTAACTGTATAAATTTTACCATTAACCAACTACAGATTCAAGCACAAAATAATATAAATTTGTTAAAAATTTGTAAACATTTCAATTATTAACACTCGTTAATCAAATGTCGCTAACTTTAATCCATTTATAGAAATTTAAGCATGTTGGAAAAACAGGTTAATCTCAAATTCTAAATTCAAAAATTTACAAATCAACATCTAAAAAGTTTAAAAAATGCCAATTAAGTAATAGACTAAAAATGGTTTAGGAGTAATAAAAACAGCTATAATAAAACATATCGTTAAGGAATAGTTTTGATACCCCCTAAAACATCAACCAAATCAACTAGCAAAAATGATGATGAACCAGAGAGGTTTATCTATGAGCCAGCCAGTTTTCATGAACATAAACTGACACTACTCGCTCTTTTTTTAGGGATTTTTGCCTTTTACCTATCAACTTCACCAAGGTTTGTTGCTTTGGAAGATGACGGGCTGTATTTACTGTCAAACTATTTTCTTGGTATCTCCCACCCATCAGGTTATCCACTATATAATCTCATAGCCCATTTTCTCATATCCATTCCCGGTGGCAGCGTCGCTTTTAAAGGTCATGCTATTAGCGGTTTTTTTGGTGCTTTAACCTGTTTGATGGTATTTTGGCTCGCTCTTGGGCTCCGTATCAACATTAGCAGTGCCATAATTGCCACCTTGATGTTTGCCGCCTCCAAGGCGTTCTGGTCCCAAGCAATAATTACCGAAGTTTACACACTCAACTCTCTTATTTTTTTTCTCATACTGCATCAAATATTAATTTTGGGATTTGCTAAAAAAGCTAGCAACTCTGATAATAGTAGCGACCGCAATAGAGTATTGGCTTTGGCCTTTTTGTATGGTCTTAGTCTTGCCAACCACTGGCCTTTGATGGGCATGGCAACGCCGGGGCTGTTGCTGCTGTTATGGCCTCGTTGGCGACTTATACTAAAATCTATTCCCCTAGCAATTCCTATCTCCATCCTTGCTATGGCTCCGCCATATATCTGGATGGTTATACGTTCACAACAAAATCCTCTAGTTAGCTTTATCGGTCCAATTAACGGTTGGGATGAGTTTTTAGTATTTTTTCTGCGCAAACATTTTTTTTTCCAGGAAAATCAAATAGCTGCTAATTTTTGGGACAAAGTAACCTATGCACAAGGTCTGGGTTGGGAGATGATAATGCAGTTCTCCCCTGTGGGTTTTGTGTTGGTAGTTTGGGGAGGCTTGCTTGCGTTGAGAAGATGGCCTCGGCAACTCAACATAGGCTTGATAACCATATTTATCTCAACGCCACTGATACTGCTGCTAAAGCTAAATGTTGCATACTCATATACAGGTGCTCATGTTATATCCGTAACCCCTCTGCTCTCCTATGGCATATGTGCAATATGGTTGGCCTTGGGTATAATGGCCATGGGAGAAAAACTGCAACATGTAAAATTAAACATAATAAAACCACGTCAATTAAGACAACTAATTGCTGCTATCTTGATCTGCTTACCAGTGGCCCTACATTATGAAACAAATGGACGGCAAGGTTATAGATGGGTTAACGATTATGCCGACTTTGTTTTTAGTTTGATTGAGAATAATGCTGTTTTTTTTGTCAGTGGCGATCTTCATCTTTTCGGTCTTGGTTATCTCCATTATGTTGAAGGTATAAGACCTGATATCACCTTCATACCCACAGGAGGACTGGTTTTTTCTACCAGACTTTTTAAACCTGACAGATTGTCAGAGATAAAAAGAAAAAAGATTATTCAAGACTACATAAAAAGCACCGACCGCCCAATCTATTTTATCCCCTCTGCATTAGATTTTGTCGGCAAAGGGTACTCCAACAGTAATCTTGGGGTTATATACCGTCTTAACAAAAACAATAACGCTGGCAATGTCATTAATATTGATGAAAAGCTGTTGGATTTTTTGATAAAAACAAAACAATCACTCAACCATTCCGACAACCATACAAAAGAGTATAGCCTGTATATTATTGCCAATATAATTAGATCTTTTGTCGGAGTTAGCTCCACCATAAGCCCCGAACATCAAAAGGATGTTATAACACGCTCCCTTGAAATGTTTGGCGAACCCATAGAGGTTAAAATTGCTGCTCTTCATGGAATTATGGATGGTGAAAAAGGTGAAGATAGAGAGCTGGTGGAAAAAATCCTGGCAGAATGTCGAACACAACTCAAACAGATTAAAGATCGAACACTTCAATCATCATTTTATTTTACCCAAAGCGGTATCTACCATCGTTGGAATCAGATGGATAAAGCCATCGATAACATGAGGATGAGTTTAGACATAAGGCCAGATGTCTTCAACCCGGCTTTAAAAGAGCTTATTATTCTGCTAAAAAAAGCAGGTAGACATAAAGAGGCACATGAACTCAGGCAAGATTATATAAATCGCTCCAAAGAGCAGTGGGATATGTTACGTAGTATGCAGGATGGTTCACTATATGGGGGAGGTTAAACAATACCTTGGTATATGCCATAACCAAGTGTTAAAAGCATAATAAAAAAAGTTACAAACCTACTTATCAAGCTTTTGTTCCAAATCGTAAAGCCGCTCTTTTAACAGATTTATCTCTTGGGGTGAAGTCACATCTCCACTGCTTAAAAGATTATTAATAAATGCCCTTGCTGCCTGTAAATCTCCCATATCCTCCAAAAAAATAAACTGCATCTGTTTGGCCCAGGCTGAAACATTGGGACCAGTGGCATTTGCAGCCAACGATTTTGCATATTTGAGGGCGAGTGGCAGATTTTTAAAACTGTGCTTGGTCAAGATGGCAATATGGCCCATTGCCCGCCATCTTTTATTGGGTGCTTTTAAAAACTCTTTATGAACAAACTCAGACATTATCAGCTGAGTATCCTTACGGGGAATATCGGCATACATCTGGCTGGCTGCTACCAGTGGATAGTTGCTATCTGGGTCCAGTGCTAAAATTGTTCCCAGCCAAGCACTCAATAATGTAGGATCAAGATCCATAAAACGGATGCTGATACCAGATTGATAATCAAAGGCTTGTAACCATAACATCAAAACTTTAGAAAGTGTAACAGGCTCTCCCAGGCTGGCAATTTGTAAAAACTCTGTTTTGGGAGGATGGGGAAGATCAGCTGCTCTGGCAACAGGACGAGGTTGTACACCATGAAAAACAAGCTGGGCTGTAAATGCTATGGCAAAAAAAACATATACCAATAATGGTACATCACAAAGAGGGCGATCCCTCCCTTTTAATGATTTAAAAAAGCCCATGATTTGATTTATAGGTTCTTGCGGTAGAAATCCAGCAGGGCTGCTGCTGACAACAGGGTTACATAGATGAGCCCCTGTACCAAGACAAATCTTAAATCATCCCCTGACCCGGTATTGTAAACCAACCAAGCAGAGTTGGTAAATCTATCCAAAGCTGGAAGCACAAAGGCCAGCCCTGCCATAGCCATGTTCATAAGCTCATTAACAATGACAAATTTTGGCATTATCGGCCCCTTACCAACCAAAATAAGGCTGGTCAACGCCCTCGATAGCAGATAGATGCCAAACACCGTGGTAAACGCTGCAGGAAGCTGGTTGAAGGTAAAAAGACAGAGCAGACTAAGGGTAGTAACAATAAGCAGCTCAAAAAACAACGATACACCCCACAATGCAACCTGGTCACCTCGCGCATAAAACAGCAAGGTTAAAGAAAAAAGCAGTGAAATTAACATCGCTATTACAGCAAACCCCAACAGCTTGCCAAAAAAATAGCTGCTACGAGGCACAGGCAGGGCTAACACCATATCTAGCCCTTTATCATTCAACTCTCTTACCTGAGCATTTAAAACAAACAGGCAGATAATCAACACACCGGTAAAACGCAAGAAGGAGCCAATAACAGCACTCTGTATCTCATTAGCCTCAACCACAGACAACGTACCAGCAAAACTGGCAATAATAACTCCAAACAACAGAACAACCAAAACCAGTGGTATCAGTTTGGTCTTGACCCCCTCCTGGGTTGTTATCTGTGCTATTGTTATTATTGGTTGAATTGTAGAAAATCTATTATTAATCACTTATTGACCAATGAGCTTATTCATAAAGTCCAGTTTTTTACTAAAATCCTGCCGTTGTGATATCATATCGTTCAGAGCTGCTTCATCTGAGCTTATGTTTGCGCTGGCTTTTTTCTTGGTGCTTTTCTTTTTCTTCTTTTTCTTTTTCTTTTTGCTGGAATCGCCCCCCTTTGCACCATCTTCTCTTAGCGTCTGCATTACCCCTTGATATGGTTCTAAAACAATTCCACTACTACCGTCCATTCTCTGTCCGGTTTTTAACAATACCTGTTTTTTGCCCTTCATTTTTTTAAGCTTAACAGAGACACCATGACCCTTACCAATAGGTGTTAACTTTAGATTTGGTGGCAGATCATTGCCATCTTCATTTATCGCAGTTCTACCATTTATCCATACAGCCGGAGGACCTTTGGAGCGGATGACAAAACCGTTTAAGGTGACAGTCTGTTGATACTCCTGCACACTATCTTTACCTTTTTTAAGAGCACTGAGGTGTTTTTTACGCAGAGCCTTACGACGGGCAAAGTCAAGGCTTATCCGCTCCTTTTTGGTGGTAAAAAATCTCCCTAAAGTAGTGTCTTTTTCAACCCCTTGTGCTTGGTTTAAGGATAAACCACCAAAAAAGGTTACTGCACTCAACAACAAGATCATGGTTATACGCATATCAAGATCCCTCAGCCTGATCTTCATCCCAAAAACCACCCCGGCTTTTTATGTTAAACCATTTCAAGGTACAGCCACCTTTCATATTAGGATCGGCAGAGTTGCGCATTATCTTTTTTGTTTTTCTTTCTATCTTACATTCGTTAACAATATATAACCCTTGATTGCGATCTTCCAATCGTTCTAGAAGATCCACCAAATCCTCTTCGTGGAGCATATCCATGGAGAGCTTCATTGCGGTAGCCATAACCATGGCATCACCCTGGTCAAATTTAAACTTAATGGTAAACTCCACTGGTGGACTAATGGCATATTTAAGGCTGGTAAAGTTTAGGTTATTTGCCTCTTCACTCAATGTTTCAACCCACTTCACCCTATCAGTTACACCGATAATACCCCGCTGCCGTAAAAGTTGAAACTGGGGAAAATAGACATCAATCTGTTTAATATCTTCGGCTGCAACATTCTGTTTTTTTCGCATCTGCACTACCCTGCTAGCCTGTTTCTTGGCATTTTGGGCCTGCAAATCAGCAAAATATGTGCTGCCAAAAATCAAAGCCGAAGTAACTGCTATAGAGACACCCAAAGCGATAGCCGTTTTACGGATCATCTGTATATCAATGTGATGTACCACGGCTGCCCCCTTTTACAATTATCTTAAAAGAAAATGGAGCACTATTGACTTTTTTCTTTTTTGTTGCAGCAAAAACATCCCCTTGCAAAACCGCCGTTTTTTCTTCTTCTGCTGGCATTATCAATGGTGTTATCTCATGCACCTGTTTGTTTCTAAGCATGGCCTGCATAAAAGTGTTTACTGTGTTTACAGCAAGCTCAATATCACCATTAATTCCGGTAACGTTACCAGTTATAGTACCTATCTCAAAATATTTATCGGCACTTGCAAGTTGGTTACCCCTGGACCTACGCCGGGCAAAAAAACCGCCTCTCGGCTGTTTGGGCTGGCTTTTTTGTAAAATTGCTGCTGCTTCATCGCTCTCCGGCCCTTGCCAGATAAAATCATCCAAACGTAAAAGGGGAAATTTCTCCAATTCTTTACTTATTAATAACATTAAGTCATTGGGTGTGGTTTTACGTTTTTCCAGCTGTTTAACCAATAAAACAGTCTTTCGTACATCACCAGGATCAATAGCTGTGGGTACATGTTGGGCCACAACATCCTTATAACGTTGATAAAGTGCATCGGCTATTTTTTCGTCCTGTTGCCACTTTTGCCTGGAGACCCAGCCATCATAAAAAGAGCTACCTCCCATACCCAGCCCTACCAAACTAATTATCACTGTTGCAACCAACAATGTGCTTTTAATCAAGCGGGTGAAATAGAACCCCCGTGATGCTGGTGGTGCGTAGTGGTTGCCAAATGCTCTATTGCCCAGCAGCTGCACAAACAGAGAGTCAGAAAATGGGGTCATGATCCGCCGTTTGATGCCAATTTTTCTCGCCACTACATTGACCGTCATCAAACGAAATTTAAGAGTTGCAGACTCTATACATTTTGGTCGTACCGCATCCAACATCTCAGGGTTGGTAAACAGCACAACCTGCAACGGGGTGTCCCTGGGAACCAGACGTAAAGAGCCTAGGTACTCTCTAGTTTTGGCAAGCTCGCTGACAAAAAGTTCAGAGTATAATTTGGGTTCAGGCTCTGGTACTGGAGCCATACGGCTCATTTTAAGATGGTTACCAGAAAAAAAGGAGAACCTTAAACCACTTGTACTCTGCCAACTCACCATCAATGTTGCAGGGGATATACCATCAAGGGGTTTCAACAGTTTCATACTTAAAAGAGGCAGAGAATAAACCCCGGCAAGAGAGACTTTTTTTTCTGCTAGAATATTCAACCAACCGGAGATGATGTCAGGATCGGTAATACCGCACAACATGGCAATATCATCACGACGGCCCTTTTTTTTCTCCCGGCCCTGTATCTCAAGATAGTTATATGGTGAAGCTGGAAAAGCCCTACTGGAACGACGCTGATGTAGGGCGACACGGTCGGGGCCAAATACGTGTGGGATGGTCTCTGTGCGGTACTCCTCTTCGATAAGATCCACCAACATGGTGACAGGTACTTCCGGCCTTACCGACATCACCTCGGCAAATTTATTATGCCCCTCTTCATCAGGGGTAAACTGGGTAGGTGGACCAGCAATTCCACCTTTTTTCCAATAAAAAAGAGTCAGGCGATCTTTGGTTAAAAAAATTAGATATTTTTCTAACATTATAATCTTTAACCCACCTTGCTCATAACATCATAAACCGGTGCTAACACTGAAAGGATTATCCACACCATCAACCCACCAACAAATACCGTGAGAATAGGCTCAATGGAACTTTGCAGTTTTTCGACTGAATCTTTCACCTCGCGATCATAAAAATAGCGTACATTCAAAAGGCTTTTATCCAGTGCACCAGTGGATTCACCAACGGAGATCATACGTAAAACCAACGGTGGAAAAACCATGGTCTTTTTAAAGCTTCCAGATATGGTTTCACCATCGCTGATCATATCCTGCACATCAGTCATAACCTTGCCGATCACCCTGTTGCCAACCACTTTTTCAGAGATAACCAAACAATCCAAAACTGTGATACCGGCACCATACATCATAGCAAAAATGTTACTGAAACGGGCCATGATGGTTTTTTCCACAATGGGTCCAAAAAGCCAGATATTGAGCTTAACCCAATCAAACATATAACGTGCTGTTGAGTTAACCCGAATGGCAAAAGAGATAAGAATAAAGGAGATAATTGGCAAGCCTATAAGTATATACCAATATCCCAAGACAAAATCGGAGGTGTTGATCAAGGCAACAGTATAGATTGGCAGCTCCATATTCATCATCTTGATAAATTCAACCAATTGGGGAACCAAAAATATCATCATGAAGAAGAAGATCCCCATCACCAGTATTAAAACCATGGAGGGATACATCAACATTTTTTTGGTTTTGGCTGCCATCTCATCCTGCCATTTGATGGTCTCTGCCATGTTGGCAAAAATAATCTGCAAATTACCAGTCTGCTCACCAGCCCTGATAAGAGTGGTAAAAACCTCATCAAAAACCTGGGGAAATTTTTCCATAGCCAACGAAAGTGATGTTCCGGTGGTGATATCCTCCACCAAAGCCGCAACCAAAGCCTGCATAAGTGGATTATCAGAGCTATCACGTAGGTCACTCAACCCCTCAAGTAGTGGCACACCCGACCCTAAGACCTGTTCTAGGTGAAAACAGAATGTGATCATCTCCTGACGGGGAATTTTTCTTGCAGAGATTTTTACCGCCTTGGCTGTAACTTCGCTGTAGTTTATTAAATCCAGCTCCATTTTGTGCAGGCGCGCCTCTAGATCTTCCAGATTATTAGCATCCATTCGGTTGCTGACAATCCTGCCCCTCTCATCCATGGCTTTAAAGTTAAATCCCGGCACTTTTAACTCCGTTTTTTGATACGCTGGGTTAAATCTACAACACGGGATACCTCATCAATTGAGGTCCGTCCTTCCAGCACCGCTCTGGCTCCATCGTCAGCAAGGGAGTGAAAACCGATATCCAAGGCGGCCTTAAGCAAAATCCTCAAACTAGCACCTTCACCAATTAGATCATCCAAAGTCTCATCAATGCGCAACACCTCCAGCAGTGCTTGCCGCCCTTTGTAGCCCTGCTGCTCACAATAGGTACAACCCTTTTTGCGATATATCTTGGTATTTGCCACATCCTGCTCAATATTCAACAGCCGACGTTCAATACTGTTGGGGATATATGGCTCCCGGCAATAGGTGCAAAGTCTGCGCACCAGACGCTGTCCCAGAACACCGATTATATTTCCTGATAAAACATCCTTGGGCACACCGATATCGATAAGTCGGGTGAGAGCTTTAATGGCAGAGTTGGAGTGAACGGTAGAGTAAACCTGATGACCAGTCATAGCGGCTCTAAAGGCCATCTCTGCGGTTTCGGCATCACGAATCTCACCAACCAGAATCACATCAGGGTCTTGCCGCAACATCGCCCTGATACCATCGGCAAAGCCCATTTTTGCTGCTTCGTTAACCTGTGATTGTCGAATCATGTTCAAAGGATATTCAACAGGATCTTCCAAGGTCATAATGTTGATAGCTTCGTCGTTGATGCTATCCAACATTGAATAAAGCGTGGTTGTTTTACCGCTACCTGTAGGACCAGTTACCAGAATAATACCCTCTGGGCGAGCCATCATTAAATGGAGGTTGTTTAACGTCTCCTCTGTTAGCTCCAACTCCTCCAACGGAACAATACCTTTTTGTCGGTCGAGAATACGCAAAACAATATTTTCACCGTATGAGGTACTCATACAAGAGACACGAAAATCGATGGGACGACCAAACGCTTGTAGAGAGATATGTCCATCTTGGGGGGCGCGTGTCTCGGCGATATTAAGACCTGCCAACACTTTTATACGTACGGTGATCATGGATTGATATTTTTTGTGCAAACTACGGATTTGCCGTAAAACACCATCAACACGATATCTAATACGTAAAAAGTTCTCCTCCGGTTCAAAGTGAATATCCGAAGCACCACGCTTAACCGCATCTGAAAGCAGTGAATCAACCAATCTGACCAACGGTTGGCTATATTCGTTGCTGTATGAAGCCATACTCTGTTGGTCAATTTCTCCGGTCTCCATCTCCCGGATAATGCCTTCTACAGATAGCTCAAAACCAAAAAATTGATCAATAGCCGATAAGACCTCAGCCTCACCAGCCAAAAGAGTGGTAATTTCCAGATCTTCTCCCAGCAATGAGCGCATTTGGTCCAATGCCACCACATTGAAGGTGTTTGCCATGGCAACTGTGAGATGGTTTTGTGATTTATCATAAGAGATAGGTAGCATGTGAATACGTTTGGCAAACTCTTTGGAAACCAGCTTCACCGCTTCACTATCGACAACCACCTTGGTAAGATCAACACTCTGCTGACCAAGAGCTTCGCCCAGCATGTCACGCATCATGCTTTCGGAGACAAACCCCAGCTCTACCAAAACCTTACCCAGGGGAACATCCTGTTTTTTCTGCTCTGTCAAGGCGATTCTAAGTTGATCTTGGCTTACTATACCCTTTTCAACCAGGAGTTCACCCAGCATAACCTTTGGTCGTTTATTGTTCATTTTGCAAGCTCCGAGCCGCTTCATCCAGCCTATCAGGTTCAACTAGATGGTCTGATTCAACTTTATGGTCTGGTTCAATTAGATGGTCAGATTCAACTTGATGAGTAGAATCAATTTTATCCATCTGTTTAAATGCTGCCAAACGGTCCTCAGCAAGGGTTTTATTGAAGTTACCAGGACGTACAGTTAAAAGAGCAAGAGCGGTTTGATAATATTTTGTCGCCACATCAACATGGCCTAAATGGTCCATACTAACTGCTAAATTATAGGCATAGTCAGGGTTGGTGGCAGAGAGGGAATATGCCTCAAAAAATGCCTTCTGGGCGACACCCCAACGTTTTTGCACCGCATATAGACTACCAAGGGCAAAATGTAGATGGTGTGCGTTTGGTTCGGAACGCAACAGGGTTTTTATCTGGCTCTCCTTTGCAACTGGATCAACCTCTGCCCGCAAGCCCGCCAAACCAGCCAAAGCAAGGCTATCTTTTGGGTTCTCCCGCAACATACTTTGATAAAATCCAGAAGCCTTGTCATGCTCACCTTTGCGCACCGCTACAGCAGCCAACCCCATCATGGCATCACGGTTGTGTTTATCGCGCAACAGTACCTTTTTAAACAGTTTGCCGGAGCCTTCAACCTCACCGCTATAATAGGCCGATTGGGCATCCATCAAGATATCATGGGATACCTCTTCCGGTTTTGGGGGAGGTTCCGGCTTCTCTTCAACAGGCATATAAATTGGCTCTTCCCTTGCGACCGAAGCAACCTTTCTAGAATCATCCGCTACAGCTACCGGTATCTGCATGGGTTTTTCAGGTTGCAAATCCTCATGGGGTACTTGATTATTTTGTGGAGCAGTCGCAACTTGACTTGTTTGGGGCGTGCCTTTTAACAGTGCTGCAGGATTTTGGTTGGCAGGGTTAATGTTAACGGGCCTCATTACCCTTGGCGGTTGCTTGGGAAATTGTGATGTAGGTGTGGAAAAAAACATCTGATAAGCAAAAAATGCTCCTCCCCCAATTACCAAAACACCACTTGCAGCAATTGCATATTTTTTTATTGGCAGCGAGCTTTTTCCCGTAGCATCAAAAATTGATTTTGCTTTTTGTTGCAGACTTTCCTGTTTTTTACTCTCTTGTTGGACGCCATAATTTGTATTTTGCTCTTCGCTGCCATCCTCGACAGCTTCACCAAACATCTTTTTGGGTTTATTATCTTCCGGCTTGGAGTCTAAAAATGCCGGATTAAAAACTGCGGTCTTGTCCAACTCGCCGGAAGCATCCCAACCATCTTCAGCTTCATCTTCTGGTGGTGTATCATCAACCTCTTGTTGTTCAGCTTTTGCTCTATCACCATCCTGCCCTTCGGCAAATACCGGATCTGTGGTGTCATCTTCGTCATCTTCTTCTTCGATGTCTTCAACAACAGGAGCAGGTGGCGACGGTGGCGGCGGCGGTTCTGCAACAGGCTCTTTTGGGGTAGCTTTGCCACTATCTGCCGCAATAACTTCTTCCATCTCAAATGAACTACTAGATATCATACCGCCACCTTTAGCTGCTGGCTCTGGGGGGGGTGGTTGTATGTTTTCAACAATTTGTTCCTGCTTAAATGTTGCAGCATTTGGCGTACTACCAGCCTGTACCGGAGGGGCCTGCTCCCTGACTTCAACAGTTTCTACACCATCGTCGGCTGCAAAACCCAAGCTGGAAAAAAGACCACCACCTTGAGCTACTGCTGCGGGTTGAACATCGCCACCTGGCTCCACATCATCATCGCCAGCAAAACCCAAACTGGACAGAAGGCCCCCACCTTTTACAGGGGTGGCTGCTTTTTCTGCCATGGCTGGTTGTTCATCTTCTTGGGCTGCAAAGGCTAAACTGGACAACATGCCACCGCCCTCGTTAGATGGAGGTGGTTCACTGCTATTAACTGGTGTTGCCTCACTCTCCATAGTAAATGAGAGACCTGCTGAACTGTAGTCATCTTGGGCTATGGAAGGATCATGTTCACTAACCTCTTTTGTTTGGGCAGGCTCCTCCATCTCAAATAGCAACCCTGATGAATCAGCAACTTCACCATCGCTAATCAAGGGGTCTAACTCACTGCTCAGTTGATTTGGGGCGAGGTCATCCATATCAAAAGATAGACCAGTAGCATCACTACTGCTTTGCTCAACTGCTGGTTCTGACTCTATCGGCTGCATAGCCTCCAAAGGCCCATTCATATCAAAGGATAGACCCGGCGCACTGCTACCATCCTCAGCAAAAGCTATTTCTTCAGGCTCGTCAACCTGTTTTGTCGCTTCAGGTTTATCCAAATCAAAAGCTAGCCCGGCAAATTTACTGCCCCCCTCTTCAATTGGCGATTCCACTTCAGCTACTTCGTCAGTCGCTACCGCTCCATCAAATTCAAAATCCAAACCTGGATGTTCGTCATCATCAACAATAGGGGTTGTTTGAGACTCCTCCACAACAGGTTTTGGAGGTGGTTCTACAAACTCAAACTCCAGAGTCTCGATACCCTCATCCTCAAATGCCTTATCATCTTTTTGAGGTATTTCAAGCCCCCCACCCGGCTCAAACTCAAGGCTCATCTCATCAGGAGGAGTTGCAAAACCTCCGCTGTCGCTCTTTGCGGCAACATCACTATCCTGTACGGAAGGGGAGCTAATTTTACCCTTTTCCCGTTTCTTTCTATCTTGCTCTACTGACTCCAGAGCCTTTAATAACATGCTCATGGACACCTTCTCCCGGCAAAGCTATAGAACCCGACTATTGTCAAACTGTAACCCCTAACCATAAGCCACCCTCGTATAGCTTCAACAATTTGAAAATATCCATTGGATCTTGTTATTTTAACTCGCCCCACCACATCCTCTACAACATTGTAGCAGAATTCAATATAGTTGGGCAAAATCGTTTTATTAACATTGGTTAACCACTTGGCAGTGATGATATTCACTTTTTTTCATCTCCTGTGGTTTGTGGTTTTTCTGCAACCTCTGCTTGGGCCTCTATTGTGGCCTCCTCCTGCAGTGGTTGAGACTGTTTTTTACCAATTTTTGGTAATTTGATATTGCGCAGAAGGCCAGTTTCCAAGCCATCTAATACCACCCGTACCTGTTCTGCTTTTAACCAACCAAAACCACCCAACCCCAGAATTGACGTTATTTCTGAAAACTCTTTTTCATTTAACGGACCTTTTTTCGAGCCAAAAAGAGCTATCATAACGGTTTTGGTGAGAGATAGCGGCTTGGGGTTCAACCCTTTATTACGCCGTTTTAAAAATGGTTTTAATAGGGGTAGTACTGCCTTATCCCACTCAGCAGGTTTTTGCTGGCGATACTCCCAATCTGTGATCCAAAGCTTAAGGGTGTTATCAGTACCACCTGAAAGGATAAAACGTGATGAACTGCTAAATTTAACAGCATGTACAGGTTTTACATGTCCGGTAAATACACGGAGACACTCACCACTTTCCACATCCCACACCCGTACCGAATGGTCATCACCACCTGATACCATAAAACGGTTATCACCACTCAAACTACATGACCTGACAAAACCCACATGCCCCTTGAAGGTCTGCAAAGCTTTACCGCTTTTTATACTCCAAAAAATCAAAGTACTATCGGCGGAGGCAGATACTACAAACTGACCATCCAGACTAAAGCAGACAGAAAAAACCTGACTGGTATGGCCCTTGAAAGTTTTTACCGCTTTGGCCTTGCCAACCCGCCACAGCTTTAGCACACCATCCTCACCAGCAGAGATAAAGTGGCTCTCATCCGGGCTTGGAGATAGGCCAAATACCTGTCCCTGATGGCCTTTATAGATCATCTCGCACTGGCCTGTTGCTGCGTTCCAAACCCGCAAACTTTCATCCGCCGAGCAAGAAATCATATAGTGACCACTACGTAAAAGAGCAACACCACGTACTTTTAGGGTGTGGCCCTCAAACGTACCAACCTTGTTTCCGGTCTCAACCTCCCACAGATTTATGATATTGTCTCCACCACCTGTTAAAACCCGGCTACCATCTTGGCTTACACTTATGGCTTCAACAGCTCCATTATGGGCGTGGATCTCCTTTATCAAATCACCACTTTCTACATCCCAAAAGGTCAGATCTCCACCTTGGTCACCAGCCACAACCCAAATATTATCTGGGTGAAAAGCCAAACAGACTATACTCTCCTTATGTTGCTGCCAGGAGTTGGCCTCCCAGCCCCCAAGAAATTTTTCCCTTGCCAGACACATGCTGATATCATCCAACACCGCCATGGCGACATCACCACGACTGAATCCCTCCTGTGAACGTGCCTTAGCCACAGACTCAAGGGCTGAGAGAGCATCTCTCTTTTGTAAAAACTGCCGGGCCTCATTTAAAAATTTTTCATAGGCTCCTGATGCCTTGAATGCCTTTTCACTTGCTGTGATTTGAGAAAGAGCCAAAGGTGCCTGCCAGTGGTATATGTCGGCATTTAGCTGCGCCCAACGTAACACCCGATCTTTACCACCGGAGATAACAAACCGCCCGGAGCTACTCAAACCAACTCCCAAGATGGGTCCATTGGCATTTTGAAAGGTAAACAGACATCTGCCTGTATCCACCTCCCACAATCTAACGCTGTTATCTTTGGCAAATGCTGCACCAGATACCGAAACGGCATACTTGCCATCTGCCGTCATACCAAGGTCGTTAACCGAAGCGGTGTGACCGATAAACTCCCGGATACACTCCCCTGCTTCCAGATCCCACAGCTTGACAATCCCCTCCTCGCCACCAGACAACGCCTGTTTGCCATCGGCACTAAAATGGACCGCCCATACAGGTTTTTCATGGCCTGTCATGGTTTTGATGCAGGTCCGGCTCTCAATATCCCACAGTTTTACACTGTTATCTTGGGAGAACTGGGAACCAGAAACCGAGATAACCTGACTGTTATCAGGACTAAACGCAAGATCATTGACTGGACCTGTGTGGCCCTGGAATGTAGCCATCTCCCGACCCGATTTTACATCCCACAGTTTAAGAACATTATCACTACCACCAGAGAGGGCTAACGTGCCATCACCACTAACAGCTACCGCCTCAACCGCTTTGATATGACCCTTTAAAATACGTAATGGTTTACCCGTCTCAACATCCCAAAGCCGTGCCGATTGATCCTCACTACCGGATATTGCCACCTTGCCATCAATGCTAATTGCAACATCGTGAACCCGTGCCTCATGGCCCTCTAAAATGTGCAGCTGCTCACGGGCGACAAGATCCCAAATACGTACAGTTTTATCTGAACTGCCTGAAACAGCTATCTTGCCATTGGGTATCATTCGTAATGAGCTGACGGTACCGTTATGACCGCTAAAGTCACCCAATACCCGACGGGATTTTTTCTTGAGATAACGAGCTGCAATTGCTACATCACGAACAGCATCTTTTTGCGCCTCCTCTTCGGAAACCTCCTTTAGAAGATCAAATACCGCTTGGGAATCTCCCCGTTCCATATGGAGCATGGCTAGCAGATAACGGGCTGTCCAATCACCACCCATTGAGCGCATACTCTCCTCCATACGCTCAACAAACAGAAGATCGTCAGCTACTTTGGCTTGTCGCCAATGTATCAACCCCTGGTTAAAGGTGGTTTCAGCATGGTTGGGATGTCTGACAAGGGCATGATCCCACAGACCATTGGCATCATCAAAACGGGAAAGGTCAACAAAAGATACCGCACGATTATTAAAACTCTCGGCACTGGCTTTGCCGGATTTTGGCGCAGGGCGAGGATAGGGAGTACCGATACAATCTTGGTATATTTTCAACAGTCTGCTAGCCACCGCATCCATGTTTTCCGGTCTATGGGCAGGATCGTTGTTAAAACACTCCTCCAAAAGATCCGCTAAAGCTTCCGGCATTGGGGGTATTTCATCCCGGCCTTTCAGACCTTTGGCGCGAAAACCTTTTAATACTGATGCTGCCAGCTCACCCTTACGCCAGTTTATCACTCCGGTAAACATGGGGATTATGGAAATAGCAAAAGACCACATGTCGGTCTTGATGGTGAGGGGTTTAAGAGCTTTTTGTTCTGGTGAGCACCAACGGGGAGATAGGCCGGCAGCTGCCACCTCCTCATCGCCACCGCCGCCCATTCTGGCAAGACCAAAATCGGTAACCTTGGCGACACCATCCGGTGTCAACATAACATTGGCAGGTTTAATATCTTGGTGGATCATCCCTTGAGAGTGGGCATAATCCAACCCCCAGGCAAACTGAATGGCGATATCCAGCATTCGGGCCAGGGACTCCTCTAATGTTCCCTCATAAAGCTTGGGGGCCTCCCCCTTTTTTTTGTTGCCCTTGATCCAGCCCTCTAAATCACCACCACAGACAAACTCAGCAAACAGTCGGGGTATTCTACCCAACTCACGGACATAATAGCAGCTACAGGTGTTGGGATGCAGCCCCAGTTTTACCCAGGTCTCCGCCTCCATAACAAAGTTCTCTTTGGCTCCGGGAACATCTAAAATTTCAGGACGGGGGCTTTTAACTGCAAGGTCCATATTCCAACCAACATGGTGGACCTTATACACCTTGCCCATGCCACCTTCACCCAGAACACCAGTCACCTCATACATGCCCATTATGAAGTCACCTTCGTTCCAGTCAACCGCTACATCTTCCGGGTTGCCACTACCACTGCGATTGCCAATAAGTCTGCCACCATCTCCCTGGGAGAGTGTGGTGATCTGTATAATAAATGATTCTCCACAGCCGGGACAGTTCATTGACTGCCCGACATATTCATCTGGCACCCCTCGAACAGCTTTGCCACAACGTGGACAGATGGTTAATTTAGACATAAGTTACCGATTATTGGGCTAAGAGCTGATTATCCTTGGTCAAATATAATATTCGACCAGCGCATCCATCTCCTACTCCTTTCTTTTTATTGATTCCCAATCATGCTCATCACCAAAGCGTTTTTTAACTTCAGCAAAGGAGAACTTGCTCGATTCAACCACATCACGCATTTTTTCAGGTGTCATGATTGTGGGGCGAAAGAAAATTGCTGTTTCAACCTTTTGTACTTCCCTGTTTTTTGCTTCAAACATAGCCCCAATAACAGGAATATCTTTTAAGACTGGTAGACCTGCACGTTTTCTGGAAACTCTGTCTTTCATCAAGCCACCCAATACAACTGTCTGACCATCAGGTACTCGTAACAGTGACTCCATCTCCCGTACCTGAAAATATGGCACAGAGTTGCCCTCCAAATCTTCCTTATAATCTATAAGTTGCGAGATAGTTGGTCGAACATGCAATGTAACTATACCATCATCATTAATATGAGGTGTAACAGACATGGCTATACCGTCTAAAGCTTTCTCAGCTGTATAGGTAATCTCAGTATTTGTTATATTTCCTTCATCATCTCTTTCAGTCTCAACTTCTTGTCTAAAATAGAGTATCTCATCAACCACCTTCATCATAGCAGCCTGATTATTGATTGCCATTACCTTGGGGCTGGAAAGAACTGTTACATCACCAAACTCTTCCAACATTTGCAGCTCTAAAACATATGAGGCTCCCCCTGATACAAACCTGTGCCCCAGAGCAAATATTGGGTTTACACCAGCTCTGAGAGAACCAGGAACAGCCTGTGTAGATGTAGAGGTTAGAACATTCTGTCTTGCTCGATCACCAAAACCAAATGTTGAACCTGTTGAAGCAAAACGATACCAATCAATCCCTCTTTGGAAATAGTCGTTCAGTTGCACCTCAACAATGGTTGCTTCAATCAAAACCTGCTTCTGGGATGCAGCCATTATACTATCAAAAAAGATCTGCACCTGTTTATGCTGACGACTGGTAGCTAAAACGGATATTGTGCCAGTTGATTTATGGGTGATAACAGGGTCCTCTTCGGCCTCCTCTACCTCTTCGGCCTCCTCCTTTTCATCCTCCTCTTCCCCTTCATCATCAGCAGCTTTTGCATCTTTTTCTGCTGCTTCCCGTTTTGCAACTTCTGCGGCTATAAGAGCATCATCCAGTTTGATTATGCCGATAATTCCATCAACTATTGGCTGCCAAAACTCACTATTATTGGTGGTGGTAACTTCTGTTGTAGAAGAAGATTCGGCATCTCCAGAAGAGTCCAAAGAGAGGGACATAGAGCCTGTACTAGCTCTCTCAATGCTTAGATGGTCAACTTTGTAGGTGTGCCAAAATTTACTATCGGGGCGAATTATTAAAACCCCACCTTTTATCTCATAGATAAAATCCACCTGTCTTGCCAATCGATCCAGGATACTAGGCAGGGTCTCCTCCACCGCATTAATGGTGGCGTTACCCTCTATGTCAGAGTGGATGTCAATATTTATGTTGGAGTCTCGAGCCAAGGTAAACAGCAGCTCTTTTACCGGAACATTGTGAAGAACAACTGTATATCGCTCTTCTTCTACTTTTTTGCTTGGTTCAGAAAGAAAAGGGGTAACCTGGACAATATCGGGTATGGGGCCTTTGGCAACTTTTTTAGGGCCAGATTTAAATTTACCAGTTTTATGGGAAACCAGATGGTTGGCAGCAGAATCCGGTAGTTTGCTTTGACAAGCAACCACAAAGAACATAAGCAGGCAAAAAGCTATATATCGTACCGCCATAATTTAGACCACTCATCAGCCAATAAAATGCCACATCAAAACGAAAATGCGCCTTGAATATGACTATTTTTAAAAACTGTGGCTATTTTTGTACTTTTATAACAGAGCCACAACTAGACAAAATACATCAAAAATACAAACACTTCAAGCAATTTAAGCCAACCATTACTAGTGTAGTTTCTAACTAACATAAAAGATAATAAAGAAAAGCAAGATGCAAATAACAAGCCATGCTACTTTTGGGGATAAGATGATTGGGGTTTGATAAGCCAAGCATGTAATATATTGGCAAATATTGATTGTCGAGAAACACTCAACTTATTGATTTTTATAGTAGTCTATTTATTCAAACACCAATTGTCTATTTATGACAATCAAATCGCATTAACATACAACTAACCGACTCAACTTTTGGCTTAATTATTTTTACTTACATATTCAAGGTGTTACGTATAATTGTAGGAGCAAGATCGCTCCTACATGAACCAAATACAGAAGTATAAACAGAACAACCCCAACGAGAGTCCCGTTGGGGTTTGATAATAAATAGAGATCTTCTTTATGAAGATTTTATATAAAACTAAATACCCTAGCCTAGCTTTAACTTAAACAAACAAAAGCTTGCAGATATTTTATCCTGCTACGGTACGACGAATTTTTTTGCGTAGGCGACGGACAGCTTCGGCCTGTTTACGACGTTTTCTCTCTGAAGGTTTCTCAAAAAACTTGCGTTTTTTCATCTCCCTAAACATACCCTCACGGATCATTTTTTTCTTAAGAACCCGGATAGCCTGGTCAACATTGTTGTCGTAAACGTCAATCCTCACAAAAACACTCTCCTACATCTTCCGCTAGGTGGCCAAATAAATGAATTGGGGACAATAAACAATTCCAACCAAAATAACAAGTGCTAGCTTGCAAAACTGGCAAATAAATTATTTTCGTGGAATCTGAATTGCCATAAAGTGGGGATCACCCCTCCTTAATAGATATAACAACAGGCTACTTCCAGGATCACGATCTGTAGTTGCCTTTTCAAAATCATCCAGATTTAACATAGGCTTACGGTCTATCTGCACGATAACATCTCCAGGGCGTATCCCTGCCTCATAGGCAATACCCTCTTTGTTCACTTCAGAAACAACCACACCACTGCTTGTATCCGGCACGTTTAGCTGGTCTATCAGTGAAGGGGTCAAAGGCTGCACAGTCATACCCAGGGTGGCTACTTTATCCCGTGTTTTTTTGCTTTCTATTTTCTTGGCAGGATCTTTAAGCTCAGCTACCACAACCATGATGGTTTTACGTTTACCATTGCGAAAAACCTCCATGGGTACCGACCTGCCAACAGGAATTTTGGCAACCACAGCTGGCAGCTCTTTCATACGGCGTACATCACGACCGTCAAAGCGGATTATGACATCCCCTGCTAAAACTCCTGATTTTTCCGCAGGACTATCCGGCTCCACACTAGCAACCAAAGCACCATATTTACGTTTCATACCCAAAGCTTTGGCAAGTTGCGGGGTGACAGTCTGAATACGTACTCCCAACCAGCCACGGGTCACTCGACCACTCTCTTTTAACTGCTGTATAACCGATTTTGCCATGTTTATGGGTATAGCAAAACCTATCCCCATACTACCCCCGGTACGGGACATGATGGCTGTATTTATTCCCACAACCTCACCATCCAGGTTGAAGAGTGGCCCCCCTGAATTACCAGGATTAATAGCTGCGTCTGTCTGTAAAAAATTGTCATAAGGGCCATTACCAATCATGCGCCCTGTAGCAGAGATGATACCAGCAGTAACTGTCGCCTCCAGACCAAAAGGGTTACCAATGGCCACAACCCATGAGCCAACTTCAGCTTTGTCAGAATCACCAAATTTGGCTATTGGCAGATCTTCCTCTGCATCAATTTGGATGAGTGCCAGATCGGTCTTTTTATCTCTACCGACAACCTTGGCAGAAAACTCCCTCTCATCAAACAGGCGCACCATTATCTCGTTGGCATCGGCAACTACATGATCGTTGGTAACAATGTACCCCTTGGCATCGATTAGCACACCAGAGCCTAAACTACGTGATGAAAAGTTCTCTTTGGGCATATTTTCAAGAAATTGGCGAAAAAATTTCTCAAACGGCGAGTTTTTCAAACCGTCCAGCATATCTTCGCCTTTTCCATGTTTTGCTGGTATTTTCTGTTTGGTGCTGATATTTACAACCACTGGCTTGAGCCGCTTAACCAATGGTACTAGATCAGGTAATGATGCGGCACTACTTGGTAGGGAAGTTAAAAAAATCAGAGATAACGCTGCTACAAAAACCGCTGCAAAACGTCTCGAAAAATGCCTCTGAATCATCATATTCATTCTAAATCCTTAATAACAAATTAATTACACGTTCACTTTTATGTTACTTGATAAAGGAGTTAGCTTGATTTCGAGTAAAAGGGTTTGCGTAGTTGTTATTTAGCTAAACCATATGCAAAAAGGCCGATTGCTCTAAATTCCGGCTTTTGCATAACAATTTAAAAAAGACTAAAAAAAACAGTTTATTAAGGGAAATACCAATACGCTTTGCAACCCATAACCGATAAATATGTGGCTAACACCCACTAGTACGAGAGATACCAGTTAAAATTTTGCTGATAACAGGACGACGACTATCATCACCTTCAATGTGATGATTCAGTTTTGAGAGACCAAAAAATGTCATCACCAAAGCTATAATACCAACCAAACCACCAACCCCTTCTGCTGATTCAGGGGATACTCCATATTTTACAGCTAGATAGCGGGCAAAAACTCCAAAAAAAAGCAGCGATACAACGGGGAGAACATAGACTAGAAAGGAGGCCTTTAAAAATTGTTGTTCGGAAATCTCCAACAACACACGCTGACCAACCAGAGCGCCAACAGGGTTCATCGCACGAATTTGGGTGTCTTGCTTTGTCTTGCCACCTGAGAGCACATTACAGCTAGACTCTGCATGGCATGAACCGCACGCACTTTTACGCTGACTACTAACAGTTGCATATTGACCATCAACAGCGACAACTAAAACCTCTTCCCGTAACACTCATTCACTCCAGCGAGGATAAAAAGTATCAATCTTCAGTAGTTGATTGACTAATTTGAGTTTGCTCTTTCTCTGTTGATTCTGCCGCAACAACATTGGGAGCAGATAGTAGAGATGCAACCATCAGAGCCGGAACACCAAAACTTACCAATCTCTTGTAGAGAGTGCTATGTGATGGAGTTACCTTCTCATTGCTGATTGCCGACATGATCGACCGAGTAAGGTCTTCCGGGTGACACAGTGCGAATTTTTCTGCAATAGCACCCTGCACCATTGCCAAACGCCCCATTGTCTGACAACAATCATCACATTTCAACAGATGATTGGTGACGGTACCTATAATGACCGACTCCAACTCACCATCAATAAACGCAGATACCAACTCAGGATTACAACTCATCTCAAAGCCCTCTTCTTTAAAAATTTGCCACAAAGAAATCAACCATTGCAAAATATGGTCCCATTCTCTCTAGCCCCCTTTATCCCTACATTATTATTTATTCGAAAAAAACTGTATGAGCATCAATCTACAGAGCCGATATTATCCATATATTCCTGCATCTGGTCAACTATCTCCTGCCGGCCCCGGAATATTCTCGATCTCACAGTTCCAATTGGACATCCCATATCTCGAGCTATCTCCTCATAGGAGAACCCCTCGACATCACGCATCAATATAGCCTTTTTCATCATTGGAGACAAAGTGCTGATAGCTTCATCCAAATTGCCCAACATCTCTTGTCGCAATGCCATCCGCTCCGGGGTATTATTATCCCTCATTTGCGGTGCTACACGATCCGCCTCTTCAAGATCCATATCATTCAGGTTTATCCCACGACCTGAAGACATCAGATGATTTTTAGCTGTATTTACAGCTATACGGTACAACCATGTATAAAATGCCGAGTCACCACGAAAATTACTAAGAGCGCGATAGGCCTTTATCAGGGATTCCTGGGTTAAATCTCTCACCTTGTCAGGATCAGAGACTGAACGGGATATCACTGAGGCTATCTTACCCTGGTAACGTCTGACCAAAATCTCGAAGGCTTTTTTGTCACCAGTTTTTGCCCGCTTAACAAGCAGTTGATCACCCTCGTTGGGCTCTTGCACCTCACCACTTGCACCATTATTATACACTTCTGACACCACCATTAATTAAAAGTTCACAAACATTGTAACACTTTTTGCCAAGTTTCTCATCTATTGTTAAACATTAAACATAATTAAAAAGAGACTGTGCACATTAACCAT
>JADFZS010000045.1 GCA_015232405.1 Magnetococcales bacterium
ATCTCTCCCACGCCATCAAGACCCCCCTTACCCTGATTGCCCAGCTCACAGAGAGGGAAGATATAAAAGAGAACAAAGAGGTTTGTGCAACCATAACAAACAATACATCAATTTTGTTCAGCCTGATAGAACGCCAACTAAAAAGAGCACGCCTGACTGATCCTGATATTTTAGGAAGCAAATTTGTTCTGCAAGACAATATCTCTGCCATAACCAGAACCCTAAACACCATGTACTATGATAAAGATATCGAGTTTGTCTCCGCTTTCCAGCCCGATTTGGAGTTTGACGTAGACAGGCAAGATTTTCTTGAGCTGTTTGGCAACCTGCTGGACAACGCCTATAAGTGGGCCGAGAGCAAGGTTGTTCTGTTTACAGGTGATGAAGGGACACTCTGGATAACCATTGAGGATGATGGCCCTGGTGTACCAGAGGAGGATATAAGTCGTATTTCATCCCGTGGGGTAAGATTGGATGAAACAAAAATCGGTAGTGGGCTGGGTCTATCCATCTGCAAAGATATTGTTGATCAATATGGAGGCACTATTACCTTTGGTAGATCGCCAGATTTAAAGGGGTTTTCCGTCCATATTGAACTGCCAAGCCCTGATGAGATATATGATAATTGATCTTGAGGTGCTGTCTTTAAGAATATGATCTGTCTGTTATCAGACATATAACTATGTAAAAAAAACAGTTAAACTATATGAGCCTAAAACATGTTTAAAGCGAACTTTTCTAGTTCTAATAGGATCAATATCCGCAATAGAGCTTATTCTTGATTTCTTGTATATTGAAAAATTTGGTTTAAATGGTGTTTTATTTTTATTTTGGTTAAGGTGTAACCCATGAGCAACAAACTGAGTGCCCCTAACAATCCACAAGAGACTATTTCAGTTACCTCTCCTGAAATAAATCCATTAATTCTTGTTGTTGATGATGATGAGCTACTTAGAGAGTGGGTCTGCCTTAATCTGGAACAGTTTGGCTTTGATACACTTGAAGCTGAAAATGGACAGATTGCGATTGCGAAATGTGAAAAAACCATACCTGATATAATCCTGATGGATGCGACCATGCCGGTGATGGATGGTTTTGATTCGTGCCGAGAGATCAAAAAACGCTGGCCAGATGAAGAAATATCAATATTTTTTGTAACAGGGTTGCAGCAGGATGAGCAGACCATAGAAAAGGCATTTAATGTTGGTGGGGAGGAGTTCATCACCAAACCGATCAATTTGCACATTCTTAAACACAGAATAGTCCGTGTTATGGAGGTAAAACAGAAAAATTCCGAAATAATAGCAGCATACGGTGAAGCCAATAAACTGCGTAGAATTGTTGATAACAGCACCAATGTTGTTGTGATTACTGATGTTGATGGAAATATTGAATATGTAAATAAAAAGTTTGTTGATGTTACCGGATACACAAAAGAGGAGGTCTTGGGGCTAAATAATAGAATTTTGAACTCAGGCGCCCAATCAGAACAGTTCTACCAAGAGCTGTGGAACACGGTCCTTTCTGGCGAGGTTTGGAAAGGTGAGTTTAAAAATGTAAAAAAGGATGGCAGCACCTACTATTCTGGATCGACAATATCTTCAATCAAAGATAGTTCAGGTAAAATTGTTAACATTGTTGCAAATTCGGCAGATATAACTGAAAAAAAAGAGTCGGAAAGAAAATCGCAATGGTTTGATTTAACACAATCTATTGGCAACAAAATAAATGCACTGTCTCTTATGCAGCTCACACTAAAGGAGGTGTTGTCACGCTCTTTGGAGTTGATATTTTCTGTTCCATGGCTTCCTGATCATATCCAGGGTTCTGTACTATTGAAAGACCCAAAAAACGGTGAGTTAGTTTCAACAATTCAGGTAGGAATGCCCGAAGAGCTTTTGCAAACATGTAACAGAGTACCTGTTGGTACCTGTCTTTGTGGCAAGGTAGTCTCCAAGCAAAAGGTGTTTTTTTCCAGCCATGTCGATGAGTCTCAAGCGGAGCTTGGTTGTGGTAAAATACCATCCCATGGTCAGTATTGTGTTCCCATAAATGAAAATGATGAAATAATCGGTGTTTTGAACATTATTTTACCAGCCGATCACAAAAAAAACCCTATGGAAGAGAGTTTTCTTAAGTCCATAGGGCAGGTGTTTGCTGCTGTTATCAACAAAAAAAGAGCAGAGGAGAGAGCAGAAGAGCTACTACGTGAGCTGGATTTTCAAAAAAAGACTCTGGATGAACATGCTATCGTCTCTGCTACTGATGTTGGGGGTAGGATTATCTATGTAAATGACAAATTTGTCTCCATAAGTGGTTATGACAGAGAGGAGCTAATGGGACAAAACCACCGCATGGTCAAATCGGACGAGCACCCCCCAGAGTTCTATAAAGAGTTGTGGTCAACCATTTCAAGTGGAAAAACCTGGCACGGAGAGGTTAAAAATTTTGCCAAGAATGGTGATGCCTATTGGGTTAGGGCCACCGTTGTCCCTTTTCTCAACGAAAAGGGCAAACCATTTAGATATGTTTCCATCCGTACCGATGTCACAGAGATGAAGAGTTTGGAGAAGCACCTAATAGTAGCCAAGGAGGGGGCCGAGGCTGCGGGCCGCGCTAAAAGTGATTTTCTGGCTAATATGAGCCATGAGATCCGAACTCCCATGAATGCCATTATCGGGCTGAGTCATCTCTGTTTGCAAACCCGCCTAACCACCCGGCAGAAGGATTATGTGCGTAAAGTACATAACTCCGCTACCTCTCTACTGCGTATCATCAATGATATCTTGGATTTCTCCAAGATAGACGCTGGTCGCCTGGATATGGAGTCCATTGATTTTACTCTTGAGGAGGTGTTGGGAACCATGTCCTCCATGGTATCCCTCAAGGCCCAGGAAAAGCAGCTTGAATTTCTCATGGAGACCGCAGTTGACATTCCGCCAAGTCTGATAGGTGATCCACTGCGGTTGGGCCAGGTGTTGATCAACCTGACCAACAACGCAATCAAATTCACCGATGAGGGTGAAATTGTCATTTATACCGAACTGTTGGAGAAGGATGATGATTTTGTCCGTATTCAATTTACAGTTCGCGATACCGGTATAGGCATGACAACAGAACAGATAGCAGGTCTGTTTCAATCGTTTAGTCAGGCGGACTCATCAATTACCAGAAAATATGGTGGTACTGGCCTGGGATTGACCATATCCAAAAAACTGGTGGAAATGATGGGTGGTGATATCAGGGTTGAGAGTGAGTCGGGAGTTGGTTCTAAATTTATTTGTGATGTCCGGTTGGGGGTTTCTGATCAAATAATTGAAAAAAATCTTATACCAGCAGTTGATTTACGTGGTATGCGAGTGTTGGCTGTAGATGATAATGAAAGTGCGAGAAATGTGATATCTGATTATCTCTCCTCATTTACTTTCAAGGTGAATAAGGCTGTTGATGGCAAGGATGCGATTATCCAAGTTCAAGAGGCTGAAATGGCAGGTGATCCATTTGAGTTGATCATAATGGACTATATGATGCCAGAGATCGATGGTATTTCTGCTACTGCAAAAATACGCAATGAATTGGATTTGAATAAAAAACCCAAGGTGATAATGGCTACCGCCTACGGTGAGGAAAATGTGGTTAAAAGAGCAGCTGATGAGGCCCATGTAGATGGATTTTTGGTTAAACCGATAAACCAGAGTCTGCTTTTTGAATCTATCATGGAGACTTTCGGTCATGCTGAAACAGCAAGAAACAAAAACACGCCAAAGTATGGCGGTGGCAAGGATTTCAGTGTTGTTTTATCGGGTGCAAAAGTTCTGGTTGTTGAAGACAATGAGATAAATCAGCAGGTGGCAAGGGAGCTGTTGGCCCAGGCTAACATAGATGTTTTGGTTGCTGATAACGGTCAAAAGGCTTTAGATATAATAAACAGTGAGGTTTTAGATGGGGTTTTGATGGATTTGCAGATGCCGGTTATGGATGGTCTGACCGCTACCCGTAAGATACGTAAAAACCCCCAATATAAAGAGCTGCCAATATTAGCAATGACTGCCAATGCCATGGCTGGAGACCGGGAGTTATGCTTAGAAGCTGGAATGCAGGATCATATTGCCAAACCCATTGATCCAGGTAACATGTTTTCCACCATGGCTCGATGGATAAAACCGGCTACACCAAAACCTCTACCAACATCTAATGATAGAGATGGAGAGTATGAAGGCACCGAGCTTGAACTACCCATTATTGAAGGGGTAGATGTTCAGGATGGGCTGCGAAGAATGGGGGGTAGTATCAAGGGGTATCTAAAACTGTTATCAAGGTTTCAAGACAATCAAAGTGGAGCCACAGATGCCATAGCTAACGCCATTTCCAATGGTGATGTGGCAACTGCCCAGAGACTTGCCCACACCCTAAAAGGGGTCTCTGGCACCATTGGAGCAGTGAATCTACAAAAACAAGCCGCTAAAGTGGAATCAGCAATCAAGGAGGGTAGCGAAGTTGAGCTGGTGAACACACTTTTGGCTGATGCCGCCAAGGAGCTTAACAGGGTTTGTACGCTATTGGAGAAGGTGTTGACCAGTGATATGGGCCATAGCAAACAACGTGTAGAGGGCGAAGATAGCCAAGAGTCCATTGCCAAGCGTAACGAACTTTTAAAACAGGCCATGGGGCAGTTGGAGATATTTGATGCTGCTATTGAGGATACCTTATCTGCTCTGAAGGACGGCTACCTATCAAAAGAGATGTACGATTGTTTTGAGAAGGTGGAAAAACAGGTCTCTGAATATGATTTTGAGGGGGCTGCAGTTACATTAAAACAGTGCTGTAAAGGGTTGGACATAGATCTGGAGAACAGCCAATGAGTGATGAGAAGAGAAAAGCTTCTATACTGATTGTTGATGATACACCGGAAAATCTCGATGTTTTAAAAGGAACATTGATCGATGATTATATGGTGCGTCCCGCAATCAACGGTCCTCTGGCATTGAGATTAGCAGTAATGGAACCAAAGCCGGATCTTATTCTACTGGATATCATGATGCCGGAGATGGACGGCTTTGAGGTTTGTCGCAAGTTAAAACAAAACATTGATACTCAAGATATTCCTGTAATTTTTGTCACGGCAAAATCAAGTGATCAAGATGAGTTGGAAGGGTTGGAAATGGGAGCTGTTGACTATATCACCAAACCCATTAGTCCAGCTATCGTCAAGACTAGAGTCAAGACCCAGCTTGCTCTTAGGAACTTCAACCAAGAGATGGAAGAGAATAATCGGCGGCTATATGAGATCAATGAAAAGTTGACCGATAGCATGGAGCAACTAGCGGCATCTGAAGATAGATTTCGTAGTTTGGTACAGACCATACCTGACATTGTTTATAAAATTGATGCCGAAGGCAGATTTACCTTTTTGAATAAATCGGTTGAGCGTCTCGGCTATCACCAGTCCGACCTGATTGGGAAACATTTTTCTGAACTTATTCACAGTGCCGATGTTAATAATGCCTCGTTGGAAAAGGTAGTTGAAAAAATTGGCAAAGGGACCAAAAACCCAGATCAGAAGGTTTTTGATGAAAGGCGTAGCGGCCTGCGTATGACTGTTGGTCTTGAGATCAGGTTGAAAACCAAATCGGGTAAAAAAGCAGAGGTAGTTGAGATAAGAAATATAAACCAACAGTCTGTAAATGTTGAGGTCAATAGTACCGGACTTTATGGTGATGTTGGCAATGACACATCCTATCGTACACGTCAATATGTGGGAACAGTTGGTGTTATCCGGGATATTACAGATCGCCAAAAAATTCAGAAAGCACTGGAACAGGCTAAACAAAAGGCAGAGGTAGCCAGTAAGGCAAAAGGTGATTTTCTTGCCAATATGAGCCATGAAATTCGTACCCCCTTAAATGCGGTCATCGGACTTGCTCATCTATGTTTGCAGACTGATCTATCAAACCAGCAACATGACTATCTTGATAAAATAAAACTAAGTGGCAATTCACTGTTGCAACTGATCAACGATATACTTGATTTTTCAAAGATTGAAGCTGGAAAACTATCCATGGAGAGCTCTGAATTCAGCCTGGATGAGGTGCTGGGAGGGGTTGGGGCTATTTTGAGTATAAAGAGCCAAGAAAAAGGGGTGGAATTACTTTTTGATACCGCAAATGATGTTCCAACAAATCTTGGGGGAGACTCTCTGCGTTTGGGGCAGATTTTGACCAACCTTGTGGGCAATGCCATAAAATTTACTGAAAAAGGTGAAATTGTTGTAAGTAACAAACTGCTAGAAGAGAGTTTTGACAGTGTTAAATTGCATTTTTCAGTTAAGGACAGCGGTATCGGAATGACCACGGAGGAGATGGCGACGTTGTTCCAAGAGTTTTCACAAGCTGATATTGCAACTACCAGAAAATATGGCGGAACTGGCTTGGGGTTGACCATAAGTAAACGTCTGGTTGAAATGATGGGTGGAGAAATCAGTGTTACCAGTGAACCCGATAAAGGTAGCTGTTTTACCTTTACTGCCCGTTTCGACAAAGTTGAAGGCCAGGGGGGGATAGCTGTAGTTCCTGCTGAAGATATTCGTAAATTGCATATATTAGTAGTGGATGATAATGACAGTGCCAGAAAAATCACCACGGTGATTCTCAACAGTTTGAACTATGACCCTGTTTGCGTGAAAAACGGTGAAGAAGCAGTAGAAATGGTAGTTAAGGCTGATAAAGATGGATCACCGTTTGATCTGCTATTTATGGATTGGCGGATGCCGGGTATTGATGGTCTGGAAACAACAAGGCAGATCAAAACCGAATTGACCATTGGTAAAGTTCCAAAAATAATCATGATCAGTGCTTTTAATCGTGATGATGTTGTACCTGCTGATAATAAGCTGGACCTGTTAGATGGATTTGTGGTTAAACCCACCAACCGCACAGCAATTCTTGAAGCGACCATGGCTGCTTTTGGTCATGCTGTGGCAACCCCTTTTAGTCGGGGCGATGAGAGCCATTTAATTAAATCTTTACCGGGTGTCAAGGTTCTATTGGTAGAGGATAATGAGATAAATCAGCAGGTTGCCCAAGAACTGCTGGAACAGGCCCACATCAGGGTTGTTACTGCCAACAACGGACAAGAGGCCGTTGAGCTAGCAACTACTGACTCATTTGATTGTATATTGATGGATATTCAAATGCCCATCATGGATGGTTTTAAAGCGACCCAAAAGATTCGTGAGGGGATTGATTCCAAGGATTTGCCTATTATAGCCATGACAGCCAATACCATGAGTGGTGATCGAGAAAAATGTTTGGACTCCGGTATGAATGATCATATTGGAAAACCTGTAGTACCCCATGAGTTATATACTACACTGGCAAAATGGGTCCAAAACAGATCTGATGATTCTCAACCACACAGCGAAGATGCAACCCCAGAAAAAGATAAACAGCCACTGTTACCTATTCCCCCACTATACGGCGTAAATGTAACCGTGGGGCTGCGTAACGTAGGGGGTAATAGCAAACTTTATCGTAAGATCCTAAAGGGTTTTGCCTTAAACCAAGGTCAATCATGCCGGATAATGCAGGAGTTTTTTAATGTGGGTAATTTGGAAGCTTTGGAACATGAGGCACACGCATTAAAAGGGGTTGCCGCCACCATTGGGGCTGATAAACTCTCCAGCTATGCTGAAAAGTTAGAGAAAATAGCACGCAACCAGGAGGATTTAGAGGCTTTTCCTGTACTACTTGAAGAGACAAGCAGTGAGCTGATACTGGTCGTATCAAATATTGAAACTTCACTGGTTACCGATGAACCTAAACCAACTCAAAATAACAGAAATTTACAAAATGTGGAGCCGGATATCCTAAAGCCTCTGTTTAAAAAAGCCATGGATCGGTTGCGAAACTATGACTCCTCAGTTGATGATGTAGTTGAGGAGATCATGCCTTTGGTGAGTAGCAAAAAACGGCTGGAAATGTTGAACTCAATACAAGAAGCACTAGAAAGTTATGATTTTGAAAGAGGGTTGTCCATATTTGAGGAGTGGGCCAAAAAGGAAGGAATTGATTTTTAATTAATTGGAATAACTATTCTTCTGTTTAGATTTGGGTACATCTTATGACATCATTGTGGAAAATCGCACCGTGAAGCTACAAAACACTACCCACAGTTCGCAACGTGAGACATGGCCGTGGATTCTTGGCCTTTCTTTTTGCATTACCGCCATAATTTTTATTTGGGTAAGGAATGTTGAGCAGGAACATGTAGAGCATCAATTTAAGTATGACTCTTCGGTCTATGTCTCTTTAATACAGCGAGCTATTGATCGCAACCAGGAAGTTGTGGATTTTTTAGGAGTATTTATTGCCACTGAATCTGAGTTGCATGGTGTTGGTAATATCTATAATGAGTTTGTTAAATTTACCAGACTGCCACTAAATAACCATAAAGATATTAGAGCGTTGGAATTTATTCCCAGGGTGATGGATATCCAACGAGGAGATTTTGAAAATGATGCTCGAGATATTGGTTTTAGCGATTTCCGAATAAAGGAACGAAATGAGCAAGGGGTTATGGTTCTCGCAAAAAGGCGAGAAGAGTATTTTCCGGTTTATTTTGTAGAACCTATAAAAGGCAATGAGATGGCACTGGGGTTTGATCTTGCTTCAGAACCTGTACGGCGCAATGCAATAGACTTGGCTCGAGATAGCGGTAAGACCGTGATTACCGGACGTATCAAACTGGTCCAAGAAACAAAAAATAATTTTGCCTTCTTGATGTTTAACCCTCTCTATTTAGGGGGAGAAACCCCTTCAACAATAGAAGAGAGACGAAGCACGCTTTATGGTTTTGCTTTGGCGGTGGTTACAGCTCATGACTTGGTAGAAGAGGCTCTGCTAGGTACAACACTAACTGGAATTGATATACACATATTTGATGAGTCGGCCCCTTCTGAAGAACGTTTCCTCTATTATCACCCTTCTGATATCCAGCAAAAAGCTGTTGATATAGTTCCTGCAGAACAATCAATTATCTCAAATCTTCATTGGCGAAAAAATATTGATGTATCCGGTAGGCAGTGGTCAATTCTTTTTTCTCCTACCAAGACTTATCTTGCCAATCATCATGGTATGTTGGATCTGATTGTGTTGGTATTAGGAATTTTAATCAATTCCCTACTGGCTATCTATCTTTACAACCAACGTTTCTATACTGATGACCTTAAAAAAATATCTAGTAATTTAACTGCCTCCAACCGTGCACTAGCGGCTCGTGCAGCCTGTTCACATGCTATTATCAAGGCCAAAAATGAATATGAGCTTCTTAACAAAGTTTGCCAGATTTTGGTAGATAATGGTGGTTACATATTTGTCTGGGCTGGTATTAAGGAGAGTGATAGCTATAAACATGTAAGACCTGTGGCAAAAGCAGGTGATGATGATGGCTACCTTGATACCGCAAAGATCACATGGGCTGATACCAAGTGGGGCCGGGGTCCAACAGGGACAGCTATTCGTGAAAATCGAGTGGTTATAACAGACAATATTCCTGAAGATGAAAATTTTAAACCTTGGCGTGATGAAGCAACAAAGAGGAAATATGCCTCTTCTGTGGCTATTCCCATCACCTTGGATAGCAATGTATTTGGCTCCATTAATATATATGCCGCAGAGACATACAGTATAAAGGATGATGAGGTATCATTATTACAGGGGTTGGTTGACGATCTATCTTTTGGGTTAAAGGCAATTAGGGAGCAGGAGCAACGTAAGCAGGCTGAGACTGCCCTTAAAAATAGTCAGACCCGTCTACAAGGTATATTGGACAACAGCCCCACAGTCATCTACCTCAAGGATAGGGATGGAAAATATCTTCTGATCAACACCAAGTATGAAGCCATATTTCAAGTGGATCGCGATGATATTATCGGGAAAACCGATTATGATATTTTTCCAAAAGATATAGCGGATCAGTTTACCAAGAATGACCAAGAGGTGTTGTTGAATATGCAATACCAACAATATGAAGAAATTGCTCCACACAAGGATTGTGACCACACCTATATTTCAGTTAAATTTCCTATAGTCGATAGTAATCAAAAAATTTTGGGAATCTGTGGAATTTCCACTGATATTACAGAGAAAAAAAAGCTGGAGTTGGAGATAAAGCAGTACCAGGAGGAGTTGGAGAAAAAGGTAGAAGAGCGAACAGCCAGGTTGCACAATACTACCCAAAAACTAAAGGGTGCTCAAAATTTAGTGCACATGGGTAACTGGGAGATGAATATCAAAGATGGAACCGCAGTATGGTCTGAGGAGGTTTGCCACATTTTTGATCGTCCTTCAGTAACGGAGCTAAGTTTTGCAAAAGTGCTCGATTTTATGCACCCAGATGATCGAGGGCGGGTTAAACAGATCGTTGATAAATCAATTCAGCATGGTGGTGAATGTAATGTGGAATACAGGTTTATGCGCCCAAATGGTGAGATCCGGCATATTCACTCCATTGGTCATGTGGTTGAATGGTCAGATGGTAAACCAGCAAAAATGGCAGGTGCACTACAGGATATTACCGACAGAAAACAGTTGGAGTTGGAGTTGCGCAAAGCCATGGAGCTAGCTGAAGTTGCTGATTATGCCAAGAGTAACTTTTTAGCTAATATCAGCCATGAAATCCGTACTCCCATGAATGCCATTGTCGGGATGAACCATCTATTATCCCAAACTTCATTAACAAAAAAACAACAAAGTTTTATCAAGAATATCGACAGTTCTACCAAAACAATGATGAATTTGATAAATAATATTCTTGATTTTTCTGAATTAGAAAAGGGAACAATCAGTATAGAAAAATTGGAATTTTCTTTGGCAAATGTTATTGGAAAACTGTCTCAACAATATAATAGAAAATGTTCCAACAAAGGGTTGAAATTCTCTTTGGTAGAGCCAGAATCTATCTCTTACCATCTGGTGGGTGATTTGCATCGTCTTGAACAGATTTTGCACAATCTGCTCTCCAATGCCCTGAAATTCACAGATAAAGGTGAGTTGACTTTGGGCGTTGAGTTGGCTGAGGAGTCCACAGACCAGGTAACATTACGTTTTAGTATCACAGATACTGGCATCGGCATGAATAGTCAAGAGGTTGAACAGCTTTTCCAGGCATTTTATCAGGGGGATACCACATCAACCCGTAAATATGGCGGTACTGGTGTGGGGTTGGTTATTAGTAAAAAAATGGTTGAAATGATGGGTGGTGAAATTCAGGTCAGCAGTAAACTGGGAGAGGGTAGTAAATTTGTATTTACCGTAAAATTTGCCAAAGCAAATATGGGTTCTCAGAAGTTTGACTACCAACTAAAAAACCAAAACTTGATGATAAAGCAGCAAAACTCTGGCAAGTTGGCTTTAATTGATGATAACAACCTGAGCTTTGATAGCGGATCGCAAACAGATGACCATTTAGAAATTATTGACAAGGGGAAGGTTGATGTTGCTGCCGAACAGTTGGAGCCATTTTTCAATAAGGCTGTAGCTATGTTGTTGAATTTTGACTCAGCTGTAGATAAGGTTGTCGAAGAAATTGTTCCGATGGTGAGTAGTCATGAACGTTTACAACAACTACACTTAATTCAGAACGCATTGGCGGCATATAACTTTGAAGAGTGCTTGTCACTATTCAGGGAGTGGGCCAAAAAAGAAGAGATTGAATTGAGGAATGATAATAATGTCTAACCCCCCAAATAAATTACAAAAAACTGTATTGGTGGTGGATGATACACCAGAAAACCTCCACGTTTTAAAGGAGCTTTTAAGCCCCTTTTATCGCATTCAAATTGCTGTCAATGGACGTTTGGCAATTAAGATAGCACTCTCTCCGGTTAAACCAGATTTGATTCTTCTTGATATCATGATGCCGGATATGGATGGCTATGAGGTGTGTCGCCATTTAAAAAAAGATGAGCGAACCAGAGACATACCCATCTTGTTTGTGACTGCTAAGTCTGGGGTCGATGATGAGACCAAAGGGTTTGAGCTGGGAGCCGCAGACTATCTCATAAAACCCATAAGCCCACCTGTTGTGTTGGCAAGGGTCAATACCCATCTCTCCATGAGTGATCAAAAAAAGCTCCTCGCCGATCAGGTAGCAACCCGTACAGCTCAGCTAAATGTCCGTAATTCAGAGTTGGAACAGACCAGAATTGAGGTGATAAACCAACTAGGCAGGGCTGCGGAATATCGAGATAATGAGACAGGTATGCACGTTTTACGCATGAGTCGGTTTGTGCGTCTTCTGGCTCTAAAGTCAGGGCTTAGTGAGCCTGAAGCTGATGAATTGATGCATGCTGCTCCCATGCATGATGTTGGAAAAATTGGTATCCCTGATAATATTTTGCTTAAACCCGGAAAACTGACCGCTGCTGAGTTTGACATCATAAAAACCCATCCTGAAATGGGGTTTAACATCATCGGACCACAAGATTCCAAATTATTATGCCTTGGGGGTGAAATTGCATATACCCATCACGAAAAATGGAATGGTAAGGGCTATCCAAGGCAGCTTAAGGGAGAGGGTATTCCTCTTTCTGGTCGTTTATGTGCTATAGCTGACGTTTATGATGCACTGACTTCCGTACGGCCCTATAAAAAAGGCTGGGCTGTGGATGATGCCCTTGGTTTGATAGCCAGGGAGGCCGGGGAACATTTTGACCCAAGATTGGCAGAGCTATTTGTTGGGTTGAAGTCTGAGATTTTGGAGATAATGGCAAAATACCATGACGATCCAGGTTGACCGTACTGCCTTTTGTATGATTGGGTGGGGATGATCGTTAATAAAAATATGGAATACCAAAACTAGTTAGCCTCTTTTAATTGTTAAGAGCTTTATACTTTAGTATATAGTTGGTTTTAAAAGGTTAAAACTGACACTCATTATAATACATATTGGTTGTGTAAATAAATAACCATGTGAAACAAATAGCGGTTCTTGGGCGCAGTAATAAAAAACTGGAATAAACCCTGTACTGGCAAAAATAGTTAACAGTATTAATAACTATAGTCATATATAAAGAATCCCACAAAAATATTAACAAATGTTTAGCATCTCCAGAATAGCAGATATTTATTGATATTTTATTAACTTCTCTTTAATATAAACAAACTTATGCTGTTTTGCCTGTTTCAAGAACAGGGAAAATTTGGTGTATTTTTGTGTGTTATGCAATTGAAAAAACACAAATTTTTTTAATGTTGGTTGTTCTGAACGAAATTTGTTAATGAATGACAGAATATTGCCGATAGAACTATTATATAACAACTAATTGTTGGGATTTTTTATTGTTAGTGTAACTCAATACATAGTTTGAAAAATTAACCTCAGTGGGGAGGGGTGACTGTGAAGACAACAATAACAAAAAATAGCAATGTCTCAAAAAAAACAGTATCAAATCAAACTTTAACCAATACAAAAAAAGCCATACACCCAACTGAATCCCTCATGTTGGCTCTGGAGCCGAGAGTAATGTTTGATGGTGCTGGTTTTCTCCCTGCACTAGATTTGGCTATGGATGGTAATGGTCATGAGCAGGTTGACCCATCACCCAGTGAAAAAATTATTACATCATCATCCCCCGAGACTTTTTTTCTCGATCCTCCTGCTATACAACCCAAGCTTAAAGAGATTGTTTTTGTTGATAAAAATATCAAGGATTACAGATCATTACTGCAAAATTTTGCTGATGAAGCAGAAATCTACCTGCTCAACTCCCAGGAGGATGGGGTATTTCAGATAAGTTCTATCCTTGAAGGTAAAAAGGATCTATCCGCAGTCCATATTTTATCACATGGCGATTCTGGCTCTTTGCAATTAGGGTCAGGAACCCTTTCTACTGATACTCTAGACAACTACGCTGATTCTCTCGGGGACTGGTCTGATGCCTTAACAAAGCAAGCAGATATCATGATCTATGGTTGTGATGTTGCCTCTGGAGATGAGGGAGAAGATTTTATCAACCGTGTAGCCACATTAACCAGAGCCGATGTTGCAGCATCAGATGATAAAACAGGAGCCGATAATCTTGGCGGTGATTGGGAGTTGGAGTTTGAAAGTGGCTTGATAGATCAAACAACCCCTTTGGATAGTAAGCAAGTACATGGGTTTGATGGCTTGCTGGCAACACCAACAGTAGAAGCAGATTCAACACCGACTATGGGTGATAGGTTTTTGTTGGGTCCCAACCAAATATCCGACTGGCAGAATGATTCTTCAATCACAGCACTTGAAGGAGGTAACTTTGTTGTTGTTTGGCGATCATGGGATGAACCCAGTGATGAACAAGGTGGAATATTCGGTCGAATATTGGATTCATCAGGTAACATCGTCAAAGATACATTTCACATAAACTATTGGGATCTTAATGACCAGAGTGATCCACAAGTTGCCTCTCTGACGGGTGGAGGTTTTATTGTTACATGGACCTCATATTTTAGCGATGGCAGCTATGAGGGTTTACGGGGGCAAATATTTGCTGCCAATGGTGATACCATCGATGACGAATTTCATGTCAACTATAACACCTACTGGAGCCAAGAAGCATCCAGTGTTACCGGACTTGCCGATGGAGGGTTTTTTGTAACATGGGATTCTGATCATAACTATGATGCCAATGGTTGGGATGTAATTGGCCAACGTTTTGATGCCAACGGCTATATTGTTGGTGATGAGGTGATAATCAATACTACCACTGTAGATAATCAATTTTCTTCAAATGTTACCTCTCTTTCTGATGGTGGGTATGTGGTAACTTGGACCGGAGCAAGCCAATATACTGGTGGTGAGAGAGATGTGTTTGCCCAAAGATTTGATGCTGCTGGCAATGCTGTAGGTAGTGAATTAGAGGTGAACTTTTATGAGCAAGGGTGGCAAGGTTACTCATCTGTAGCAGCCTTTGATGATGGTGGTTTTGTAACAACATTTACAAGCCCAAGGGATAGTGATTCGTGGGATATTAAAGCTCGTATGTATGGTGATGACGGACTTCCCCTGGCAGCTAACGAATTTACAGTGAATGCAGCAACAGACAGGAGCACCCTTGACTCAATAGTTAGAACTCTGCCAGATGGACGTTTTGTAGTTTTTTGGTATCAATCCAATACCAAGACCTACGATGCCGATTTGGATGAATATACATATGGAGACTACAATATTGTAGGACAGCTGTTTGATCGCAGTGCCAACAAAGTTGGTTCTGAGTTTATTGCAACAACTATCATGGATGATGGTGCTCATATTTTTGATGTCGCCATCACCTCATCAAGTAAAGCTATTTTAACCTGGTCTTACGCAAGTCCTGACAAATATGATGCTTTTGGAAAAACCATCGATTTTTCAAATATGTCCAATGCGCAATCAACCTTGAACTACATTGAAAACAGTGTTCCGACAATTATCGACAATAATATTCTTGTTGCCGATTCGGATGGTGACAACATAACCAGTGCCACAATAAGCATTAGCAGTAATTATCAGGGTGACCAGGATATTCTGGCCTTTAGTGATACAACAAATATCACAGGTTCATGGAATGCTGGCACAGGTGTATTGACACTGACTGGCAGTGATACCACTGCCAATTATCAAGCTGCACTGCGCACTGTTACCTATCAAAACAGTAGTAACAATCCCAGTACACTGGTTCGATCAGTACAATTTGTGGTAAACGATGGTGCAACCAATAGCACTCCATATACCAGCACAATAAATGTACAAGCCGTAAATGATGCCCCAACAATAAGCACCATAAGTATCAGCGGATTAGAAGATCAGAATATTGGCTTTAGTGCTGTTGACTTTACCAGTGGGTTCAACGATTTAGACGGTAGTACCCTTAATAAAATCAAGATAATATCTTTACCAGCCAACGCTACTCTATTTCTCAGTGGGACTGCTATAACAGTAGACCAGGAGATAGCACTAAATGATATTGATAATATAGTCTTTACCCCAGATGCCAACTGGAATGGTACAACCACCTTCGATTATAACGCCAGCGATGGAACCCTCTACGCAGATAGCAGTGAGTTGGTAACCCTGAGTGTAGCCGATGTAAATGAAGTACCAGTGTTGGGAACTACAGCAAGCCTTCCAATTACATTCACACAGAATGACTCCCCAGCAATTATTGATGATGAGATATTTGTCACCGATGCCGATAGCAATATTCAAAGTGCCACAATATCCATAACGGTAAACTATGAAAATGGTGGTGATATTCTGGCATTTACCAATACCGCCACTATTACTGGTACATGGGATGCTGCAACTGGCTCCCTTAGTCTGGTTGGTAGTGATACTTCTGCCAACTATCAGGCAGCGTTGGCAGCTGTAACATTTCAAAACACAAGCTTGAACCCGGTTACAAATCCAAGGACAGTTAGCTTTGTGGTGAATGATGGAACAGATGACAGTGGTACTACAACCCGGACCATAAACGTTTTAGAGTTTAATGCCCCACCAACTTTATCCTCTGTTACCATCACTGGAACTGAGGACCAAGATGTCCTCTTTGTGGCAGCTGACTTTACCAGTCAGTATAATGATAGCGAAGGTGTAAGCCTGGATAAAATCAAGGTTACATCACTACCTGCTAACGGTACTCTGCTTTTAAATGGTACAGCAGTGACTGTAAACCAGGAGATTAATGCTGCTGATATCAGCAACATGACATTTACCCCCAACCCAGATTGGAACGGCACAACCACTTTTGCTTACAACGCCAGTGACGGTGCATTATACGCCGATAGTGATGCTACTGTTACCATCTCCATTGCCGCGGTGAGCGAAACAGCGATTTTGGAGGCATACAACCCACCAGAATTTGATACTCCTTTTCTCCTGAATAGCAACTTTACCGAAGGTGTCCAAGAGCAGGCAGTTGTAACCAACTTAACAGGAGGAGGTTTTGTCTCCATCTGGACCTCCTATGATCAAGGAGACGACCCTGATGCTGGTTTGCGGGGCCAGATCTTCGATGCTGATGGCAACGTTTTGGGCAGTGAGTTTCAAGTTAACTCATCTAAAGCTAGCAATCAGAGTACTCCTGCTGTAGCCAGCATGACAGATGGTGGTTTTGTGGTTGCCTGGCAACGAGAAACATCGTCCAGCTCCATGCAGAGAATATTCCTCCAACGTTTTGACTCTGACGGACAGCCAGTTGGTAGCCTAGATAATAGGATTGTAGCCGACACATCCAATAGCACCATCCAAGCAGACAATCCGACCATTACCGGCCTTGCCAATGGTGGTTATGTGGTAAGTTGGCACTCTACTGAAAAGGTAGATGGTTTTGATATCATAGCCAAACTTTATGATGCTAATAACGATGTGGTAGGTGGTGAGTTTGTCATTAACAACACCACAGCTGGCGATCAACAAAACCCGAAAATAACCAGCCTTGCCGATGGTGGTTTTGTTGTAACATGGTCTGGTCAAGGCAGTGGTAGCGACTATAACGTCTATGCCCAGAAGTATGACTCCTTGGGTAACAGGGTAGGTAGTGAATTAACAGTAAATACCACAGCCAACACTCTTAACAATACAGATGTCGCAGTGGATGGTTTTGCTGATGGCAGTTTTGTAGTGGTTTGGGAAAACCAGGTCGGTAGCGAAATAAATGTTTTAAGCCAACGTTTTGATGCCAATGGCGTTACAGTTGGCAGTGAAACCATGGTAAGCACCCCTGCAACTGGTGAGAATGTCAACCCCACAGTAACAACATTTGCCAATGGTAGATATATGGTTACTTGGTCTACAGACCAAGGTGGTGGCAAATATGTTATTGCCAGTCAAATGCACGATTCCATAGGCAATAAAATAGGTGATCAGCTAATAGCTAACTCACCTGGAACATCTAATTCATACACTCCATCAGTTGCCATATCATCCTCAGGTCAGGGAATGATAACCTGGAGCGATAATATCGGCTGGATAAAAGATAACTTCGCACTTAAATTTACAGTTCCCCAAAACTACTCGACACACCTACCAATCACTTTTACTGAGTATGATCCAGCAACAGTTATTGACGATAAAATCCTAATTGTGGATGTTGATAACAGCAACATGCAGAGTGCTACTATCTCCATTAGCAGTAACTATGAAAATGGCGGAGATATTTTGGCATTTACTGATACCGCCAATATCAGTGGTACATGGGATGCTTCAACTGGTACTTTAACTTTGAATGGTAGCGATACAATCGCCAATTATCAGTTGGCTTTGGCCTCTGTTACTTTCCAAAACAGCAACACCAATCCATCTATTAATCCACGTACAATAAGCTTTACGGTAAATGATGGTGAGTCTGATAGCAGTGCTTTTATTAGAACCATAAATGTTGTGGAGTATAACGACCCCCCAACGGTCTTGGCAATCTCTATTGCAGGAACAGAGGATCAAACCATCACCTTTGGGTTATCTGATTTTAGCGATCAATTTAGCGATTTAGAAGGTAGTAGCCTTGCCAAGATCAAGGTGACCTCACTGCCTGCCAACGGTACTTTGCGATTGAGTGGTACAGGGGTGATATTAAACCAGGAGATAGACGCTGCCGATATATCCAACCTGACCTTCAACCCAACCGCTAACTGGAACGGTACTACAACTTTTAATTACAACGCCAGTGATGGGGTGATTTATGCTGATGCCGATGCTACTGTTACCTTGACAGTTGCCGGGGTGAATGATGCCCCAGTTTTAGAAGCTTATAACCCCCCTGAATTTAACACCCCATTTGTCATTAATGCAGATCATGTTGACGGCAGCCAAAAACAGCCCATTGTTGAAACCCTTGCAGGGGGGGGATTTGTCACTATCTGGACATCTGAGTCTCAAGATGGTGATGAATCTTATGGAATCTTTGGTCAGCGATATGATGTAGCAGGCAATCTGGTTGGGGCTGAGTTTCATGTCAATACAACCACTACCTCATCACAGGAAGCTCCTGATGTTGCAAGCTTAAGTGATGGTGGTTTTGTTGTTACCTGGCAAGATGATGGAAATGATGGCAACTGGTCGGGTACATATGCCCAACAATTTGATTCTACCGGACAGCCTGTGGGAACAGAGTTTCTTGTTAACAGCTATACCGATAAACACCAATCCTCCCCAGCTGTAACTGGTCTTGTAGATGGAGGATATGTCATAACCTGGACATCTACAGGACAGGTTGATGCTACTGATATATTTGCTCAACGTTATGATGCCAGTGGTAATGCTGTTGGTGGCGAGATAATGCTAAATACCACTACATATGGGTATCAGAGCTACCCTGATATAACTTCACTTCCTAACGGTGGTTTTGTCGCTGTATGGTCAGACACCAGTTTTGATAACAACAAATTCGTCTATGCCCGTATATTTGACTCATACGGCAATGCCAACTACAGAGATCTAGTGGTCAACACCACCTTGGGTAATCCTACCAATATCGACGTTTCTGTGGCCTCCTTTGATGATAACAGCTTCATAGTAGCTTGGGAGAGTTATGATGGAGATAAATGGAGTGTGTTTACACAACGATTTGACGGTACTGGTACTAAAATTGGTGGTGAGGTAAAAATACCCAATCTGATGGGATATGATGAGAGAAACCCAGCAGTCAAAACCCTTGGTGACAATAAATATATGGTAGTATGGTCAAAGGGTGATGAAAGCTATGTGAACAATGTTATTGTCGGGCAGTTGTATGATGCCAACGGCAATACAATTGGTGGGGAGTTTGCTACCGACCCAACCATATACGTCCAACCGCAATCCGCTTCATTTGCCATAACCCCCAATGGTGATGGGTTTTTGGTGTTGGGCAATGGCCTAAACTACGATGATGTACATAACTACGGCATGACTTTCAGTGTTGGTCAAAGTGTCACCTCCCATCCACCAATCAACTATATGGAGAGAGACCCTGCAACGGTAATAGATGATGAAATATTGTTAAGAGATGTGGATGGTAATATTGAAAGTGCAACCATATCCATAAGCAGCAGTTATGAGAGTGGTGCTGATATACTGGCTTTCACAGATACGGGAACAATTACTGGCACATGGGATGCTGCTACCGGAACTCTAACATTGACAGGAAGTGACACCCCTGCCAACTATCAGGCAGCTTTGGCTACAGTTACCTACCAAAACACAAGCTCCAATCCGGGTACAAATGCAAAAACAATAAGTTTTAAGGTCAATGACGGTACTGTAGATAGTGGAAATGTAACCCGTACCATCAATATAATTGAATACAACGATCCGCCAATGGTATCCGCTATCTCCATTGCCGGAACTGAGGATCAAACAATCACCTTTGCAGCGACTGATTTTACTGATCAATTCAGCGATTTGGAAGCAAGCAGTCTTGCCAAGATCAAGGTAACTTCACTACCTGCCAACGGTTCTCTACTATTGAGTGGCACAAATGTAACTGTAAACCAGGAGATAAACGCTGCCGATATCGCCAACCTGAGCTTTGTTCCTAATGCTAATTGGCATGGTGAAACAACGTTCAATTATAACGCCAATGACGGAACATTTTATGCTGATAGCGATGCCACTGTTACCTTGACCATTGCTTCTGTTAACGATGCTCCGGTTCTGGAGGTCATAAGTCCGCCAGAGTTTGGAGATCAGTTTATTGTTAATTCCAACTATACCCAAGGCAACCAGGAACAAGTGGTAGTTGAACATCTTGTAGGTGGAGGTTTTGTTGCTATTTGGGATGCAGCTGATGCAGGGAGTAACGGTAGGGGGCTTTACGGTCAGATGTATGATGTATCTGGCAACCCAATAGACAGCGAGTTTCAAGTTAACACCACAGCAGTTCCAGACAAACCGACTGTAGCCAGTATGACAGATGGTGGTTTTGTGGTGAGTTGGATTGATGTACAGGCTGAAGGGGACCATTACGGTGTATTTGCACAAAAATATGACGCCTCAGCGCAACCAGTTGGTTCTTGGTTTTCTGTGAACACCTACACCACCAACGCCCAATCCGATCCAACTGTTACCAGCCTTGACGATGGTGGTTTTTTCATCAGCTGGGAGTCTACCTCACAGGTGGATAATATCGATATCATAGGCCAGCGTTTCTCTGCCAATAGATCCAAGATCGGTGATGAAATAATTATTAACACTACTACAGCTGGTGTCCAAAACAACCCTGAAATAACCACTCTTGCCGATGGTAATCTAGTTGTAACCTGGTCAGGAGTCGATAACGGTACAGATTATAATATCTACGCCCAAAAGCTTGACCCCTCTGGTAATAAAATAGGTAGTGAAATGTTGGTAAACACCACCGTGGGTGGTGCTGGTAGTACTCACTTATCGGTTGATGCTTTTGCCGATGGTGGGTTTGTAATAGCTTGGGATAGCATTGTTACATACGAAAATGTTGATATCTACAGCCAACGTTATGATACCGATGGTAATAAGTTGGGAAGCGAGACATTGGTACAAGAGCCATCATTTACAGGTAGGGCAGTCATGCCGGTAGTAAAAACCTTGGATGATGGTAGTTATGCAGTTTTTTGGACTTCTGACATTATTAATGAATCAAAACATTTTATCGCAGGACAGCTGTTTGATGCCACTGGCAATAAAATTGGTGGTGAGTTTATTGCGGACTCCCGTGATTCATTCTATTTCCAATCTCTATCAGTTGCCATATCTCCAGCTGGTGAAGGATTTCTTTCTTGGAGTTGGAGTGAAAGCGGCAGTACAGATAGAGACAACTATGGCGTGACATTCAACATCAATCAGGGAACGACATCAAGCCCCACCCTTGTCTATACAGAAGACGATCCAGCTACGATAATTGACGAAAATATCCATATCATGGATGTTGACAATAGCAATATTGAAGGAGCGACAATTTCAATTAGCGCGAATTATGAAAGCGGTGCTGATATTCTGGCATTTACCGATACTGCCAATATCAGTGGTACATGGGATTCCACAACCGGAACTTTAACTTTGACAGGCAGTGATACAGTAACTAACTATAAAGCTGCGTTGGCCTCTGTTACCTACCAAAACATCAAAACCAACCCCGTTATCAACCCCCGTACAGTTAACTTTATTGTCAACGATGGTAGTAACGATAGTGGCAGTGTAACCCGAACCATAAATGTAGTTGAGTACAATGATCCCCCAACGGTATCTGCAATTTCCATTAGTGGAACAGAAGATCAACCAATCACCTTTGCGGCATCTGATTTTACTGATCAATTTAGCGATTTGGAAGCAAGCAGCCTTACCAAAATCAAGGTAACTTCACTACCCGCTGATGGAACTTTGTTATTGAGCGGTACAGAGGTGACAGTCAACCAAGAGATAAACGCTGCCGATATAAGCAACCTGACCTTTAACCCAACCGCCAACTGGAACGGTACTACGACATTCAACTACAACGCCAGTGATGGGGCTTTTTATGCTGATGCCGATGCTACTGTTACCCTGACAGTTGCCGAGGTGAATGATGCACCAGTTCTAGAAGCTTATAACCCCCCCAAATTTAACCCTCCATTTACCATGAATGCCGAAAATGGTGACGTCGACCAACAACAGCCTGTTGTTGAAACACTTGCAGGGGGAGGGTTTGTCACTATCTGGACATCTTTTAATAAAGATGGTGATGAATATTATGGAATTTTTGGGCAACGATATGATGTAGCTGGCAATCCAGTTGGTGCTGAGTTTCATGTCAATACAACCACTGACTCATCTCAGAAAGCCCCTGATGTTGCAAGCTTAAGTGGTGGTGGTTTCGTTGTTACCTGGGAAGATAGTGAAAATGATGGCCACTGGTTGGGTACATATGCCCAACAATTCGACTCTGCCGGACAGCCAGTGGGTACAGAATTTCTTGTTAACAGCGTTACTGATAGTAACCAATACTCCCCAGCTGTAACTGGTCTTGCAGATGGAGGATATATCATAACCTGGGCATCTTCTTCATCCCAGGTTGTAGGTACTGATATCATGGCTCAACGTTATGATGCCATTGGCAATGCTGTTGGTGGTGAAATAATTCTCAACTCCTCCACAGATGGACCACAGAACTACCCTGATATTACCTCTCTTCCTAACGGTGGTTTTGTTGCTGCATGGTCGAGTAGCAGTCCTGATGGCAACAAAATTATTTTTGCCCGTATATTTGACTCTTCGGGAAATGGCAGCCCCAACGATATAATGGTCAGTACCACCTTAGGTGAACTGTTCAATACCGATGTTTCGGTGGCCTCCTTTGATGATAACGGCTTCATAGTAGCTTGGGAGAGTTATGATGAAGCAAATTGTTGTGTTTTTACACAACGATTTGACAGTACTGGTGTAAAAATTGGTGGAGAGGTAAAATTACCCACTCAACCAGGGTATGATGAAAGAAACCCGGTAGTTAAAACCCTTAGTGACAATAAATATATGGTTGTTTGGAACAAGGGTGATGCAAGCTATGCAAACAATGTAATTGTTGGTCAGATGTATGATGCCAGTGGCGACAAAATTGGTGATGAGTTTACAACCGATCCCACCATATACGCCCAAATGCAATCTGCTTCATTTGCTATAACCCCCGATGGTGATGGGTTTTTGGTGCTTGGTAATAGTCTAAACCATGATAGTGTGCACAACTATGGCATGACTTTCAGTGTTGGTCAAAATGTAACCTCCCATCCACCAATCAACTATATGGAGAATGACCCGGCCACAGTAATAGATGATGACATCCTTATTAGAGATGTGGAAGGCAATATTGAGAGTGCAACTATTTCCATAAGCAGCAATTATGTGAGTGGAGGCGATGTACTGGCATTCGTAAATACGGGAACAATTTCTGGCACATGGGATGTATCAACTGGAACATTGACCCTTACAGGAAGTGACACCCCTACCAACTATCAGGCAGCTTTGGCTACAGTTACCTATCAAGATACCAGTACTGACCCGGTTGCAAGTGCAAAGATGGTAAATTTCAGAGTAAATGATGGAGAGTTTGATAGCAGAACGGTGACCCGTACCATTAATATTGTAACCCAAACAGAAACAACTCAATCCGAAACAAATACTACAACCCCGACCCCTACACCAACTCCGACCCCTACACCAACTACGCCAACAACTACTACGCCAACAACGACTACCCCAACAACGACTACCCCAACAACGACTACCCCAACAACGACTACCCCAACAACAACTACACCCACAGCAACTCCAACAAACACCGTATCACCATCGGTCAATAACAGTGATACAGGTGTAAACAGCACACTAGATGGTGGTAGCAACAGCACAAATACTGTCACAACCCAGCCCACTATAAGCAATACTTCCAACACCACCACTGTTAGCAATAACCTATCGCCAACAGCCAACAGTTTCACAAGTAGTTTAAATAGTACTGGGAGTAACAGCGTTAGTACTGGAGACACAAGTGGTGGAGTTACAGATAGTGGGATTAGCAGCTTTGGCAGCAACCTTGCTACAGGAGCTATTAGTTTAACAGGTGGCAGTGGAATTATTTCAAGCAATACTATTACCAGCAGTGGGACGGCTACGGGGTCCAATAATATTTTTTCTGGTAGCAGTGGTGGCAGCTTTGGAACAGCCACCACTAGCAATAATATCACCAGTGGTGTTTTGGGAGGAGGAACAGCACAAGGTGGAGCAACCAGCAACCAAACCACTACAACGAGTAGTGGTGTCAACAGTCAAATAAGCTCTCCTGGTGGTGCAACGGGAACAGCCGATACAGGTATTTCTCAACCTGTATCACCAAGCACAACAATTGGGGGAGATAGTTCCCCTGGTTCCACTATTGGTTCACAAAGTGGCCCAACGGCTCAAGATACTACATCTAGTAGCAGTGGTGGGTCCATTGATTCCAGTGGAGTAGGGGTTGTTGATAGTGGCCCAACAGCTCAAGATGTTACCTCAGGCGGCAGTGGTGGCCCCACTGATGTAGGTGCTGATAGTGGTACAACATCTCAAGATACTGCTTCTAGTAGTAGTGGAGTCCAAGGTGACGTTGGAGCTACTGCTAGCGATGGTGGTGTACAAGGTGGGGAACCTGCACAGGAGGCTGCATCCAGCAATGATAGTGGTCCTGTTGATAGTACAGGGGCAGAAGCTCCTGGAGAGACAGGAGGTTCAGAGAGCCAAACTGGTGAAAATAGTGAAAATGAAGTTGAAAACAGCGAAGAGCTGTCCGGTACTGATGCAGAACAGGCCGAGTCAACAGATACCACTAGCGAGGGAGAAGCAGGGGCGGCATCGGAACAGGCTGACGACACCCAAAGTGGCGAAGAAAGTACAGAAGAACAGAGTGAAGAAGAGGCAACAACTGATAGCAGTGATCAACAAGCTGCAATTGGTAAATTACCGACTATCACCCCCTTTGACCTCAGTAAAGGTGTGAGTACCGCCTATATCAATTTTGTGGATCCAACCGGATTCCAAACCAATTCGTTATCTCTAGTTGCGTCTTTAAAGGAAATATCCACAGTTAAGAACATAGTATGATAATAATCAATAAACAAACCGGATGGCTAAAGAGGCCATTTATATGGTACAGCCATGTCTGCATATTTATGGCATTTATACTAACAGGATGTTCCATATCCCCAACTCCCATCACTCTTGAGGAAAAAAAGAGGTTGATGGCTGCTGACCAAAAACTTCTCTTTGAAAATCAGGAGTTGCCAAAAAGCTCCATTACCATACATGAAGCCATGGCCCGGGCTATCAAGTATAATATGGAACATCGCCTAAAAGTTATGGAATCGGCCCTATCACAAAAACAGCTTGATATATCCAACTTGGCGATGTTACCCAGTTTGACCACAACTGGTACTTACAAAAACCGAAGCAACAGTACCGCATCAACTTCTGAAAGTTCCACGGCATCTTCAATTTCCACCGACAAATATGGAACCACCTCTGATCTGACCCTCAGTTGGAATATTTTGGATTTTGGAGTGAGTTATTATCAAGCAAAACAGGATGCCGACCGTATTTTAATCGCCGAGCAAAGACGCCGTAAGGTTTTGCATAATTTGATGCGGGATGTGCGCTACGCTTTTTGGAAAGCCTATAGTGCGCAAAACCTGGAGCCATATATCAAAAGAATTTTAAAAGATACAAAAGATGCTCTTGTACTTGCCAATCAGGCAGAAAAAGAGGGGCTGCCGTCTCATGTCGAGGCTCTGCAATATCAACGGATGTTGCTGGAAACCCTGCGCCAGATGCAAAATCTACAGAGAGAACTGGTGCTTGCCAGGGCCGAATTGGCAAAATTGATGAATATAGCTCCAGTCACACCTTTCACACTATTTGCTGGCAATAACGATTTACAAAAAATTCCTCGCTTGAACATTCCTGTGCAACAGATGGAGCAGATAGCTCTTATGAATCTTCCTGAGTTATGGGAAGAGAATTACCAGAACAGAATAAGTGTGGCTGAGACAAAAAAAGCCATCGCCAGCCTGCTTCCAGGTTTATCAATCAACACTGCCTGGAATTCCGACAGCAACTCCTATCTGGTTAACCAAAACTGGCTATCGGTCAACTCCTCGATAACCTGGAATCTGATGAACATTTTTAGTGGCAAAAAAAAATTGCAACTTGCCAAGGCTCAAGAGTCAATTGCCCAGGCTAGAAGACTGTCCCTTAGTATGGCAGCTCTGAGTCAAGTTCACACAGCATATCAAAACTATAGATTGTTGATTAACCAGATGGAGCAAGTGAGAAAACTCGACAACATCGACAGACGTTTACACAAACATACGATCAACAAGCAGCAAAGCAACCTGTTGGGAAGGTTGGAAAGGATCCAAAGTGCGGTACAGGCATTAACTACACGGGTACAAAAAAATCAAACTTATGCCGAGCTGCAAAATGCTTTTGGTATGATCAATTTTTCCCTTGGTATGGACCCATTGCCACCAAAAGCCCATGTCTATGAACTAGAAGGGCTTACCAATGCGATAGCCATAGCGTCAAACAGATGGGAGAGCGGGTATTTTGTTCCGGCTTCTAGTTTACTGCCTAACGAAAAACCTGGTGTAGAAACAATAGACCACATACCACCTTTAAAAGCTCTTAAACCCATTGTTTTAGTCCATCAAGCTCCCCCAGTGGCAAATGGTTACACTAAATTTATCAATGCCTCAAAAACAGAGTTTGAAAAACCGCTGTTGAGTTATCCGTTACCCCATAAGGAAAAAAATGGTAACAAAAAAAAGGAAACAATAAATAGAGTAAAAGATAGAATCATGGAGTGGGCAGCGGCTTGGTCAACTCGAAATGTTAAACAGTATCTTGATTTCTACTCCAATGAGTTCCTGTTACCCAAAGCATATACTGACCGTTCCCAATGGGAAAAACAGCGCAGTCACACCATTACCAAAGCCAACCTGATATGGATTAAACTTGATAATATTCAGGTAAACATGTTGAACCCTGATATGGCTCAAACCACATTCAGCCAACTCTACACATCCCCAGGTTTTCACTCCATAGTTGATAAAACTCTTTTGCTGGTTTTGGAAGAGGGAGGCTGGAATATAGTTTGGGAGTGTACGAAGGGCTGTAATGTCCAAAAAGCCATAGAAAAAATGACTGTCAATGATAGTTGATTGTTTGTTTCCATGCTGGTTAGGTGAAAAGAGAGATAGCATATGCTACCCAATAAAAAAAAGTATTTTAAAAATGCAGCAACATCAGCACTTTTATTTTCTCTTCTGCCAGCTATTGTTTGGGCAACTACCCAAGAAACTTTTACCGAGATTCAACACCAGATCCGGGCGCAGTTGACCCAACCCACCCAAGCGGTTCTTGCCGCAGGAATGACTGGCAAAATAACAACAGTTACCTATTTAGAGGGAGAGAGGTTTAATAAAGGTGAAAAGCTATTTGAATTTGAGTGTAACGAACAGTTAGCAAGGCTAAAAAAAGCCAGAGCCGGACTTTCCATAGATAGCCGTCAATACCAAGCAAATTTAAGACTATTGAAACTTCAATCAATAGGCCGTCATGAGGTTGATATAGCAAAGGCCCGCATGGTCAAAGCCCAGGCAGAGGTTGAGTATCAGCGAGCCAGAAAAAATAAATGTGTCATCGCCGCTCCATTTTCTGGAACTGTCAGTGAGATGCAGGTCCATGAACATGAGTATGTCTCAGAAGGTGATCCTCTTACCAAGATAATTGGTAACGGCAACCTTGAGGTGGAACTAATAGTTCCGTCTATTTGGTTGCAATGGATAAAACCGGGGGTTAAGCTCAACATACATATAGATGAAATGGATCAAGATTATACTGCCGAGGTCTCTGTGCTTGGTGCAGAGATAAATCCTGTTAGCCAATCCTTGAAAATTGTAGCAAAAATAGTCGGGGATTACCCTGAACTTCTACCGGGAATGAGTGGCAATGTTACCTTCCCACAACAGTGATATATCTTCGGCTAAGATCCAAGGATTGGAGCGACAGCTACAGGGGTTGAGCAATCTTATCCAGGTGGAGCAGAAGGTGAGGTTGGCGGCAAATACCCAGGAGTTGGGGTTTTTGATGGTAAATGAAACCAACAGTCTGGTTGCGTATCACCAAGCTGTTTTGTGGCTTCCCAGCCAAGGGCGTAGAAGGGCTATTGCTGCTCTGTCAGGTATTTCAGAGATAGATACAAAAACACCATATGTAACCTGGTTGAAAAAGCTGGTAAAGCTGTTAAAAACCCGGAAACCCATATCCGACCCAATCCATTTTACTGTAGATAGCCTACCTGGATCTCTAAATAAAGAGTGGACAAATTGGTTTCCAAACAACGCCTTATGGTTACCACTGCTCACCAAAGATGGAAAGAGGATAGGGGCTATTATCCTAGCCAGAGATAAAAAGTGGTCTGATTCAGAATTAAACGTTTTGACCCATATAGCCAATACCTACTCCTATAGCCTGGAACATATGCTAAAAAAACGTGGTTTTTTTAGTCGTCTAATTCGTGCCATAACCTTCAGCAGAATATTCAGGTTGATTATGGTTGCCGGATTAGTTGCCCTGATGTGGCTACCGGTAAAGCAGTCGGTACTGGCTTCTGCGGAGGTTGTCGCCAGCAATCCCACAATGGTAAGAGCCCCTTTAGATGGAGTCATCGACCGTTTTCATATTCAACCCAACCAACAGGTTGAACATAACCAGCTGCTGGTTAGTCTAGATGATGTGATGCTGAAAAACCGTCTGATAGTGGCGAAAAAAAATTTAAAGGTGACCAATGTAAAATATCGCCAAGCAGCACAACAGGCTGTATTTGATAGGGATAGTCAAGCAAAATTAGCCCTCTTAAAAGGGCAGATGGAACAGCAAGCCGCCGAGACACAATATTTAAAGCAGATGCTTGACCGTGTACAAATTCGTGCCGAATCAAGTGGTATTGTCATTGTCGATGATCTTAATGATTGGCTGGGTCGTCCGGTTGTTGTGGGTGAAAAAATCCTCATGATAGCCGATAAAAGTCAGGCAGAGATTTTAATTCAACTACCTGCAAACGATGCTATAGCCCTAAATAAAGGGGCAGAGCTACTTCTATTTTTGGGTATTGATCCACAAAACCCGATACCGGGCAGACTATATTTTGCCAGCTACAGTCCCAACGTTACCCCGGAAGGTTTTCTAGCCTATCGGTTAAAAGGAGAGTTCAACAAAGAGGCAGGCCCACCCCCTAGAATCGGCTTAAAAGGCACAGTTAAAATCTATGGTGAAGAGGTGACGCTATTTTATTATCTTTTCCGTAGACCTCTGGCAGCCTTACGGCAAACTTTGGGAATGTGATAGATGGATGCTAAGCAGCCAGTTGGTGAATCGGTTAAAATTACACAACTGCGCAAAGATTTGACCATATATCCCGGACCCAGATCATCAATGGGTAGTCCTACGTGGAGTCTCCATGATCCTGCTAGAAACTGTTTTTTTCGACTTGGTTGGTCGGAGTTTGAAATATTGAGCCGTCTTGATATTGGAGATCTTCAGCAGATATCTGACCGTGTAAACAGCGAAACAACTTTGCATACCACTCCCCAACAGGTGACCTCTCTCATCCAATTTTTAGAGGTCAACAATCTTATGATTGCCGCTGGTGAGGAGGGGTTTAACAGGCTTTGTAAGCAACTAGAGGCAAAAAAAAAGAGCCTGTTTACCTGGATATTACACACCTACCTATTTTTTCGATTGCCCCTGGTTAAACCTGATAATTTTTTAAAAGCCTCACTACCCTTGGTTAGCTGGATGTTCAGCAGGGGGTTTTTCTATTTTGTACTTTTTACTGCTTTAGTTGGACTATACCTCATAGCCCGACAATGGGAGGCTTTTATCTACACTTTTTCCCATCTATTTACCTGGGAAGGGGCGTTGCTGTTTGGTATGGCGCTGGTAGTAGTCAAGGTCGTCCATGAGTTGGGACACGGTTATTCTGCTCGCTATTATGGCTGTCATGTACCAACCATGGGCGTGGCATTTCTGGTAATGATGCCTGTCTTATACACCGATACCAGCGAGGCGTGGAAGTTACAGTCCAAAAAGAAACGCTTGGTCATTGGTGCTTCCGGCATGCTGGCTGAACTTATCCTGGCAGTTATTGCAACCTTGAGTTGGAGTTTTCTGCCAGATGGTCCAGTTCGCAGTGCTACACTGTTTGTCGCCACCACTAGTTGGGTGATGACACTGATAGTTAACTTAAGCCCTTTTCTGCGTTTTGATGGCTATTATCTACTGTCGGATAGACTAGATATTCAAAACCTTCACGAACGTGCAACCGCCATGGGTAAGTGGTTTTTACGTAGTACACTACTGGGATTGCAACAGCCGTGCCCGGAAGTTTTAACAGCTAGAAAAAGAAAGTTTTTAATCATTTTTGCCTACACCACCTGGCTGTATCGGCTCATTCTTTTTCTCGGTATAGCCCTGTTGGTCTACCATCTTTTTTTTAAAGTAGCTGGTATTGTCTTGATGGTGGTTGAAATTCTCTGGTTTATTATCCTTCCCATTACCAGAGAGATAAAATACTGGACAAAAGAGAGAGAAAACTACGGTTTGAATAGAAATATCACAATTAGTGGATTGCTGTTTGGTTTGGTAGTTTTGCTGCTCATATACCCATGGAAAACCAGTGTTGAGGTTCCAGCAATTTTACGTATAGAACGCCATACCAAGATTTTTTCTCCTGCGAGTGGTCAGATCAATCTCTTCAACTTAAAAGAGGGAGATAGTGTCCATAAGGGTGATATGCTAATAAAAATGGTCTCTAAAGAGGCTGAATATAAACTGCAACAGACAAAACTTGAGATTGACCTTGCCCAATGGAAACTTGAGTTTCAGGGGATGGATCAAAACTTGATAGAGCAATCTCCGGTAATTCAACAGGAGTTGGAGAGCAAATTAACCCAACTAAATGGTTTGCAGGAACAAAAGAGTAAGATGACCATCACTGCGCCATTTTCTGGAAGAGTAGTTACACTGTCTGAGCATCTAAAAGAGGGGACATGGGTAGCTGAGAATGAACCTCTACTGGAGTTGGTTCACACTAAAGGTTGGATTATAGAAGCCTATATAGAGGAGTCAGACTTAAGCCGGATTTATCCTGGTGTCTCTGCTGTTTTCTACCCTGAGATACTTGATTGGCCAACTATTGATGGTAGCGTGGTAACAATTGATTCTGTTGGCACAAGAGAGCTGAATGATCCCTATCTTGTTTCTACCATGGGAGGAGACATTCCAGTTAGAGAGGGTGAAAAGGGAGAGTGGCTACCCCAAACCCCAATTTATCGCCTGATACTACACCCCAATTTGCCTGCAAACCTCCAACTAGACAAACTGTTGCGGGGCAGCGTCATACTAGACGGCAAACCCCAAAGTTACATCAATAGGGCTTGGAAAGCAGTTTTAGCCGTTTATATAAGAGAGAGCGGTTTTTAAAATCAGTAAAAGTAGAACAAGCCGCAGAGTTTTCAAGCCAAAGCCCCCATTTAACCTAGAAACGGCGGTTGGCGGTGCGTACATGGCGTAACATATTGGTTTAGCTGGTGTAACAGAGCAAATCGAAGTCACCTTATTGGCGATGAGACTTTGTTCTGTTATGCCAGATGAATCAATAGGTTGCGTCAGGTGCGTGCTGACAACTGCTGTTTCTAGGAGGCTGTCGGACTTAAAAAACAACAGCTTCATAACCTATTGATATCATTATTTCATAAAACATATTAATGAAAGTATGAGTTTATTCTAAAATCAATATAATCAATCTGTTGTAAGGTTTCTCCATAGAAAGTCCGACAGGCTCCTAGGTTTAATGTGTTATAATAAAAAAGAAGTATTTTGAATCTTTAATCAAGAGTGTCCTCCTTTAACTTAAAAAAGATCTCGTAGTAATCTTGGTCACACTATCGGCAAGTTACTTGAACTACTTTTAAATATTCCATAGATCAGATACAATGTAGTTGGAAGTCAATGGTATGATATTATTATTGATATTAGTAAGACATTCCGCGTTTTTATAATTGTTTTATGTTTGATAGGGGATGTTGTTTATGAAAGGTGAAAAGGGGTATAAACGTAGAAGGCAATGGGAGAGGCAAGAGTATTCTACGCATGTTACATTTCATCTTGATAATGGTAATTCCCTATCCGGTAAAACTTACGATGTCGGCCTTGGAGGTGTTTTTCTCAGCACTGACAAAAACCTGGAGAAACTTGCCATTGGTGAAGATGGTGCACTGCTACTTACTTCCGAACGCTTTGATCTAACTTTTCCCTGTACCATTGTCCGGATAAATAATGACGGTGTTGGACTGCAGTTTAAAGAGAAACAGTCCGATTTCGGAATGTTCATTGCGCAAGAGATGGCCTTGAGTCTAATCGTAAAGACGAACAATGCTTTTGCCAATATGCAAAATCTTGAAACAACTCTAGAGACAAGTGTTTCCCAGATAAAAACCAATATGCAGGTAGAAGCTGCATCACTGTTCCTGCTGGATGATGATAAAAAGAATATTGTTTGCCGAGCTTGTGCTGGTCCGGTTGATATCATCGGTCTAAATATGCCGTTGGAAGAGGGGATTGTTGGTCAAACTATTTCCCAGGGTAAATCCCAAATTGTGCAGAATGTTAAGGAGCATTCTGGCTTTGCTGATGAAGTTGATAAATCATCAGGGTTTGAAACCGAGTCCATATTGTGTTCGCCACTTGTTATTCAGGGTGAGACAATTGGTGCAATGCAGATATTGAACAAAAGGGGGGCTGGTCATTTTACCAACCATGACCTATTGGTCTTGGATGCCCTCTCTTCAATCTCGGCCCTTGCCATACATAATGCAAGAGAGACAGAAAAACGGATAGATGCTGAATCATCAAACCGGGCTAAAGGGGAGTTTCTGGCAAATATGAGCCATGAAATTAGAACACCTCTAAATGCTGTAATAGGTTTGACCCACCTTTGTTTACAGACTGACTTGAGCACAAAACAGCAGGATTATCTTACCAAGGTGAGTCTAAGTGCCACCTCCTTGCTGGAATTGATAAATGATATTCTTGACTTTTCAAAGATTGAATCCGGCAAACTGTCCATAGAGAATATTCCATTCAGCCTGAAAGATGTTTTTAACAAATTAGAAAACATCATGTCCGTTAAAAGCCAGGAAAAGGGGTTGAATTTTCACATTGACTCCATTGGTAATATTCCAGAATCACTGGAGGGAGACCCCAATCGTTTGTTGCAAATTTTGGTAAACCTTGTGGGTAATGCCATCAAGTTTACCGAGACTGGTAAGGTACATGTTCGCGCAGAAATGTTGGAGGAGATCTCGGACAGTGTGGGCATGAAATTCACCATTGAGGATACCGGTATCGGCATGACTCAGGACCAGATTGGCAAACTGTTCCAGAAGTTTACCCAAGGTGACTCCTCAATAACCCGTAAATTTGGGGGGACAGGCTTGGGATTGGCCATTTCAAAAAATTTGGTCGTGATGATGGGGGGGGAAATTTCAGCTCATAGCACCCCTGATGTCGGTAGCAGTTTTATGTTTAGCGTCAACTTCAAAAAAATAGAATCTGTCAGTAAAGATTCCAGCAGTAAACAGAGTCCAGATAACAGTCTGTCCAATAAGATAAATCTTGCTGGAGCCACACTGCTTTTAGCTGAAGATAATGAAATCAATCAACAGGTGGCAACAGAGCTTCTGGAGCAGGCACAAATCCAGGTGATATTGGCAAATAATGGAGAAGAGGCCGTTGATTTAGCAGCTAAAACTAAATTTGACGGTATATTGATGGACATGCAAATGCCTGTTATGGGCGGGTTGGAGGCTACAATTAAAATCAGGCAGATAAAGGGGCTGGAAGAGATACCAATAATCGCAATGACAGCCAATGCAATGGCGGGTGATCGAGAGAAATGTCTGGCTTCTGGTATGAACGACCATGTAGCAAAACCTGTAGTCCCAGATAATTTATATTCAACTCTCAACAAATGGCTCTACGGAAAAATTGACCAATCAAAAGCAAGTTTAACTGGAGCGGTAGATATAAAAGGCAAAGCAAAAATATCCGATGGAAATGTCGTTTCAGAAAAATCTCACAATAAAACCGTGCTAATAGTTGATGATGTTCCTAAAAATATCTCAGTTTTAAAAGATATCCTAAACAATACATATCGGGTTCAGATTGCCACAAACGGCAATCTAGCTCTTAGGATCGCCTCATCATCTCCGCCTCCTGATATAATTGTCATGGACACCATGATGCCGATTTTAGATGGATACGAGACCGCAATTCAGCTCAAGCAAGATGACTCCACAAAAGATATCCCAATTATATTCATCCATGATGATGCCTCTACTCCATCCCCAAGACCAGACTGGTCAATCAGCAATGGAGACGATCACATGGCAAGACCAGTAAATGCTGAATCCCTGTTAAATAAGTTAAAGAGTTGTTTGGAGTGACTTGCTTGCTATAGATATTTAAATTTTCAATAGTTTGGTAGAGAATCCACAATTCTAAAAAAAACATTGCTTTAACCAAGATAAGAGGTTGTCACCAGATCTCTTTTTCTTCAAAATAAGAGGTTGTCCCCAAATCTCTCTAGCCACAACTAGCCACCCTTGAGCAAATTCTCAAGTAAGAATTATTGATTAGGTTTAGATCGTAAAATATCAATAGGCATCCCGTAAGAATTGCTACTATTTTCCTTAGTACTTCTAAGCTCAATCCTATGCATAATATGTTTATAGGACTCATATAATTGGTCTTTAATTTGTTGAGGTAAAAGAATAATATTCATATTTTGGTGTTCATTTTTATTCCAAAGTGAATATCTCCCCTTCACCCAGTAATCAATAACTACTTGAACAGGAGAGAACTTCCCATCATTCCCTGTATAAGTCTGATAATACATCCCTCCTATTAAAATATGTGTAAATTTAATTGAGCCGATGGAATAAGTTACAATTGCTTTCATTCTCAATCCATTTGCATCATTAGTATTTTTTTCGACAATATTCACTTCACTTAAGTTCTCAGAAAGTAGTTTTTCATTATTGGTAGTAAAGCGAGAAAATGAGTTTGATGGTATCGATTTAGATGAATGTTTTCCAAGGATTTGGGGAAACAGTAGCGTTTCCATATCCTTCTTGCTTGACCTAAAGTTTTTACTTTCAAGTAAACTTTTCGAAACAGGTATTATAATCTTTTCTCCAGGAAGAATTGCAGAACGTTCAAAGCTAAATATATAGTTGTTGTGCTTTGGATCAAAGTCGTAAATTTTTTTAAATAAATCATGAATATTTGGATCATTATCAAAAACAAAGAACGATGCGCTAAAATTACTTACAATACAGTCACAAACATTTACAAATTTCATTGTAGATATTAGGTTTTCCAATAAATTATTTGTGTTTCTTGTCAAAAATAATTGATTATAATTTGAATTCCAAAAAATTGATAGATGTGGAGCATTTTTGACTTCTTCAGGAAGATCTTTTGAATAAAATTGCATTACAGCAAAGGTAGTGCCAATAATAGCTGCTAGACCAGCAAAAAGATTTATAAGTTTTCCAAACCACGATTTCTTTCTCTGAGATTTGTTAGATGTTTTATATGAATCTGGTTCATTCGTATCTTTATTAGAATGTTGTACTTTATTAATTTTAGGTTTCCCTTTTATGTTATAAAAAGAATACGACAAAGAAGAATAATCCTCTTGTTCTGATGAATGATGGTCATATGGAGAATTGATAGTTATGTTTAATTTATTGAGTGGCTCGAAAAAATTTTTTGATTTTTTTATATTTGTAGACATTTGAAAAGCTCCCATATCACTATAAAGAATAAGACGCTAAAACTATTGAAAAATAATAAACTCTACAGAAAACTTGGAACACTCTAGAATAAAGTTGGTATGGATGCATGTTTTTTTACTGATGGAATTTTGTGGGCAAGCTTTTAATTCTGAGGACAACTATATATCTATTTATTCTTCACAGAATTCTGTGGATATTTATGTCAAGTTTTAAACTAAAATTAGTATAAATAACTAGAATATATTAAATCATTACAACACAACTTGTTTTGTTACAGTTTAACTTATAAAACATTAAAGTCAAATATAAATTAGAGTGTTTTGTGTTGGTATAAACTTGATTAAACACTAAACATGTGGGGCATTTTTACTTAGAGTGGTGTTTGTTTGATGATAAATGGTCTGATTATTTTGTTATGGAAGTCATAAAAAAAATAGACAAGGCTATTGGTTGGATTATGTCATCCGAAATGGGGTAGGGGTTGTTCCTGATGATTTGTATAGCTTTAAATATTGCTCTTGGTACAATCAGATATTTGGTAGAAAAGTCTGTTATTCACCGGATTATTCAAAACGTTAGTGGCGATACTGATTTTTAGTTGCGGTTTTAGTAGGAGAGATTCTGAACAGTTTAATTGTCTGATAGGAGCCTTGTTTTGAAGGGTTTAACTGCTAATATCGTGTAATTAATTGTTATTTTATTGAAGCTTGAATTTTTTTGTTTTGTACACTATAAGACTCACAAAGTAGTTTGTGTACACCAAAAGCTGATTTAGTGTACACAAAGTCAGTTTCTGTTATTTGATTGTACACAAAATTCTGTCCTCTAAAATATAGTATTGTTTAGAATGCTTCATTTCCTTCGACAATATTAATAAGCTCAGGAAATGCATAAATAGCTGCTCAACGTCCAGATCCTTCTTTAACCAAGTTACGCAAAATTTTATTTGCATATCCACGGTTATCAATTCCACTTAAAGTGATAAGAGCACAATACGACTTTGCAATATATTGCACTAAGTTTCTACTCAACAGACCTGCTACTGATCCTCTGTTAACCAGTCCATATTAACTGTTAAATGTGGAATAGTGTAAACTGGCTTCAAAATGATTTTTTAACATTAAGTGTCTATCTTAAACTGGGAATGACCTGTGGCCCCTATACTCCATGTACTGGTTGATCACTTTATGAAATACATGGAAAATAGTGGCAAAAGTATACTTGGAATGGGATAATACTCAAACGAACTAGTCCGTTGCTGCCATCAGGGCAATAATTGTGGGTTATGATTTTGTGTCAGATGGAGGGCATGTGATGGTTTCTCCCCTGGATATTGGGGTTTATTGGATAGGCCAAATTGCCGTAGGTGTCATGTCAGCAGCAGGGGTATTAGAGGCGGGTAAAAAACGATTTGACCTATTTGGTATGATCATTATTGCTCTTGCCACAGCACTGGGTGGAGGCTCTTTACGTGATATTCTTCTTGATCGGCCTGTCTTCTGGGTACATGACCAAACCTACCTACTGGTGGCAGTTTTTTCTGCATTTATCACTTTTGCCTTGGCCCGTTGGTACTCCCTTTCGCCGGGTCTTTTCCTGATTCCTGATGCTGTTGGGCTTTCTCTTTTTACCATGACTGGTGTGCAAGCCGCTCTGGTCATGGGGGCGCCCTGGTTGGTAGCTAGCTTCATGGGCGTTGTCACCGGTGTAATGGGTGGGGTAGTGCGAGATATACTTTGTAACCAAGAACCACTTGTTTTTAAAGGGCAACTCTATGCAACTGCCTCCTGGGTCGGAGCTTTGGTCTTTATTGTTCTGCTTGAGATGGGTTGGAACTTGGGACGGGCAACTCTAGTTGGAGGATGTCTGGTTCTAGTCTTGCGCTTGGCGGCTATCCATTGGGATATCTATCTTCCTCGTTTTACAACCAAACAATAACTAGCTAAACCTATATGTTACACCATGTACGCACCGCCAACCGCCGTTTCTAGGATAATTCAGCTCAGCAGGTCCATGTCTGTATTTCTCGTAGAAAACTGCGCCTAAGTGGGTATTGATCTCTAATTTTAACATACAGGTCAAGTAGTTAAATTATTGGTTGCTAGTATATGCCATTTCCTAAACATAAAGTTTAGTAAGGGTTTCTCTGTTCCGCAATCATATGGTAAAAGATAATCACTTGTTAACTTCAAAGGAGTGTTTGCATCATGAATGGGACTGGTAAAGGGCTTGTCCAATGGGATGATATGTGGCTGATTGGGGTAGATGCCATCGATAAAGACCACAAAAAACTCGTAGAACTGATCAATGCTCTATTTACTTCAAAGTATCGTTACCAAGGCTTTAAAGAGATCCGTGAACACGCTCAACGTCTCCTAGATTACACCGACTATCATTTCGACCGTGAAGAACAGTTGATGAGAAAGGCCAAGTATTCAGGATTAGAAGATCAAATTAAAGAACATCGGAAAATGCAACAACAGGCTGCCTACATAATAAAGAATATTGAAGAACAAAAGAAACCTGATCTTAAGCTAGTCAATGATACAGAGAGATTGTTATGTGATTGGCTAATTAAGCACATTGTTGATTGCGACACAAAAATTAGCGAACACCTAAAAGAGCGAAAAATCATCGTCATCGAAATGTAGGATAGTCTTAGGGAGTAATGGGGACAGAGGAGTAATAGGGACATATATGAACCCACCCCTCGTTGCAAGAAGATAATTTCCTTTTTTTTGACAAATTAGGGTCGTGATTGCAGACATATATCCGGCCTTTATTTGGAGCATTTTATGTCGCCCCTG
>JADFZS010000046.1 GCA_015232405.1 Magnetococcales bacterium
GACTTCTCCCTACCGGCGTTGACAATTGCTCAACTATATCGCTCCCGCTGGCAAGTAGAGCTATTTTTCAAATGGATCAAGCAGCACCTCCGAATCAAATCATTTTTCGGGACCTCAGAAAACGCAGTCAAGACACAGATCTGGATAGCGATATCGGTGTACGTCCTGATAGCCATCATCAAAAAGCGGCTCAACGTGGAGGCAAGCCTCTACACTATTCTACAGATTTTGAGCCTGACGGTTTTCGAGAAATCATCACTTTTTCAACTACTTGCAAAACAGGAAATACAAGAACAACCAGAAGAATCTTCTAACCAGTTGAAATTGCAGTTCTAATTAACCGGACACTAGTGAATTTATATATATCAAGCATAGCCGACTTATCTTTTTAAAAAATTTTTTCTCATTATTATGCTCTAAAGCAGTAAGCATAAAAAAAACCACCTGAAAAGAAATCAGGTGGTTTTTTTTAAATGCTTTAATTTAAAGAATAAACTAAGCAGCAGCTTTTTGTTGCTTGCTGATAATAAGTTCTTGAATACGACGTAATGGACGGTCAAGCTCATCTTTAGAGCAGCTCAAAAGGTAGTTATCCAGACCGCCAGCGCGATCAAGTGAACGTAGCATGTTTGCAGGGATGGATACCTTTACATAGGTTCCCAGTGCTAAACTGTATAGATTTTTTGTCTGTACATTAACAAGCCACCTCCGCCGAGATTTACGATGAGAGTGGGATACTTTGTTTCCAAATTGGGGAGCTTTCCCGCCAAGAGTACTTTTATTAGCCACAAACCTTCTCCTACTGTATAATCAGTCACAAAACATTGACCAGATACAAACTCGAAAACAGAGCAATTTTAGAAAATTGTCTGGATGAGATGCAAAAAAAGGAGTAAGATAGCAAAGCAATTAGAATTGTGCAACCATAGAGAGTGCTATTATGTGCAATTTTATTTGCTAGCAGCGTGATTTAGCCCTGAAAATGGGTAATATATCTAACCAGATAAGTGGATATTAACATATGGAAATGATTGATCTTAAAAAAAACATGGCCCAACTTCTGGTTGAATTTCCAAGACTTGGCGAGATTCTCTCTGGACATGGGATAGACTGTGGTTCTTGTATCGCAGCCCAGGTTGATACACTCCCAGATGTAGTGCGAATGTATAAATTAGACCTTGATACTATTTTGGCAAAGCTACAAAGCAGTTAGCTTTAAGTTCACTAAACAGTTTTTTTATTGCAAATAAAACAAGGAGTTGGTTAGTTAAAGATGAATTTGGAATTTTCCACATGGATAAGCAGACTGAAACCCGCCAGATGGTTTCAAGTACTATCTTTCTGCGTGGCTGTTAGCAGCTTAAGCTTCTTTTTACCATCATGCACAGTTAAGCCACCAGCATCAAAAAATAGTGCAATAGATCAAAAAACAGCAAAACGCCCTCCTTATACAGAGCATGATGGAGATGCCTTTCTCAACTATATCTTGGGGCAGCTCCATGTAATGGAGCAGAACTGGGGTGATGCTGAAGTTGCATTTACCAAAGTCGTTAAAGCCGACAAAAAGGCTGTTGATGCCTGGGTATTTGTCTCCCATTTAGCTGTGCAACGGGGTAATGTTGATCAAGCTGTTGAATATACCAAGGAGGTTATTAATCTTGATCCAAAAAGGCAAAAATCGAGAATTTTATTAGCCAGCCTTCTTTCTGCACAAAAAAAATACAGTCAGGCAGCTGTTCAGTATGAGATAGTCCTATCTAAAGATCCCGAAGATGTCGAGGTGCGTCTATCAGCTGCTAGGACCTATGGCTTTTTAAAACAACCATACAAAGCAAAAAAAGTTCTCAGCCCTCTGTTTGAAAACAAAAAACTGGCATGGAAAGCCTATCTTACTTTAGGTAGGGTTTTTGCTTCAATTCCAGATTTAGACTCTGCTATCAAAGCATTTTACAAATCAAAAGAGTTAGCACCTGATAAAGTCCAGCCAGTTATCGCTCTTGGTATTCTTTTACAAAAACAGAATAAACCAGAGGAGTCGGCAACTGTCTATCGTGATTATCTTTCAGATCATCCTGAAAACAAGGTCATTCACAGCCGTCTTGGGCGGTTGTTACTTAACCAGAATGACCGTGGTGGAGCTTTAGAGGAGTTTCGCACAATATCTAATTTGGCTCCTGACAACATTCAAGCCCGTATGACCACCAGCTTGATTCTTCTAAGTGAGTATAAATATGCAGAGGCTCTGCAGGAGTTGCGTCTAGCAGAAGCAACAGAACCAAATAACGGCACAATTCAATACTACATTGCGCAATCTTTAGAATTTTTGAACAATCCAAAACAGGCCGAAAAAACCTACAATAAAGTTATGCCAGGTACACCGTTTTATCCAGAAGCACAGCTTAGGTTGGCAAACATAGAGGCGGCTAGTAACCGTATACAAAAAGCGGTAAAACGAATTGAAAAATTAGTTAAGCAGCACCCCAAGAAAATAATATATTTAAAAGCTCTCTCACTTATTCAGCTACAAGCAGAAGACTATACCGCAACAATTGAAACCACCACCAAAGGTCTGAACATAGACCCAGAGCAAAGTGAGCTGCGTTTTAACCGGGCCATGGCTTACGACAAACTGAATATGTGGCCCAAAGCTGAAAAAGATCTTCGTGTCTACATAGAGAACAATCCTAAAGATGCCCATGCACTTAATTATTTGGGGTACACCTGGGCAGAAAAAAACATCTATTTAAATGAGGCCCACACACTACTAAAAAGGGCAATTAGTCTTGCTCCTGAAGATGGCTTTGTCACAGATAGTTTAGGCTGGGTGTTGTATCGTCTTAAAAACTATAAAGAGTCATTGCAACGGATGCAAAAGGCTATTCTTCTGGAACCAAAAGATCCCACCATACATGAGCATTTGGGAGACGTTCTTAAAGCTCTTGGTAAAAAACAGGAGGCTCTCAAGGTCTGGGAGAAAGCTTTAGAGCTTGACCCTAATAATCAGAAGTTGATGGATAAAATTAAAAAGAATACCCAGTAATGTTCCGTTTAGGCTCTATTTTTTTGCTTCTGCTGTTTGTTGCTGGCTGCACCTCGTACCCATGGGAAGATACTGGATTCACAACAGACAGGCCCAATAAAGAGCTTTTAGAAATCAGGCAAAAATTTCAAAACGATCAAGAACTAAGGAAGAGCCTTCCTCAAAACTGGCAGATTAGCGGTATTTTGGATGTTGAACATCCCACTCAGGGTCGCAGAAACCGAGTTATCATAACCGCTCGTAAACCGGATCAGTTGCGTTTACGAATATATGGTCCCTTCAAGCAGGTTGCTTTTGATCTGTTGGTGGATGATGAGTGGTTACAACTTACCAAACCACGCAATCGTCAGGTTGTTAGGGTTCCTGCAACCCTTGCAGGTATGATATATTTAACAGGTTTTCATTTAGACCCAACTGATCTGGGACAATTTTTCAAAGGCACAACAACACATATTGCAACCCAAATAAAAGATACATATCAAGGTGTTGAAGCAACTACAAAATCTGGGGAGAGGTTGATCCTAGATTCCCAAAATGGTTATATTAAAATTAGAAAACCATCCATAAGTTCTAAAAACCAATATAGTGTTCAATATTTTTGGTCTAAAGAGCAACTTTCAGCACCCTACTCCACCTTACCAAAAAAGCTTGTTATTACCATTCCAGATGAGGATACGGTCTTAACATTTGATCTACGAAGATGGAAGTTCAATAAAACTGAACCACAAAGCAAAATGATAGCTGTTCCTGCTGGTTTTTCAGTTATAGAACCACTTCAATAATCTTATTAATCAATAATATAGTAAATTTTAGTTTGCCAGATAACCCCATTTTTCAGGTTTAACAGTTTATGAATTCATCACAATTAGTTGCTGCCAAGTGGGATGTGGTTATTATTGGTGCTGGAGCAGCTGGTATGATGGCAGCCATTGAGGCTGGTAAGAGACAAAAACGGGTCTTGCTGTTGGATCATGTTGCTAATGGTGGAGCAAAAATTGCGGTTTCAGGTGGTGGGCGTTGCAATTTCACCAATAGTAATGCCTCTTTTGAACACTATATATCAAACAATCCAAAATTTTGTATATCTGCTTTAAAGAGCTATACCCCTTGGGATTTTATCGCTTTTTTGGATAGCCACTCAATTGAATACCATGAAAAACAGCCAGGTCAGTTTTTTTGTAATGGTTCAGCAAAGCAAATAGTCAGATTGCTACAGAAAAGTTGTGAAGAATCAGGTGTCTGTTTTTCCTATAATAGCCATATAAAACATGTAGATAAAACAGATAATGGCTTTATTGTAAAGAGCAGCCAGACAGAGCTGTCAACTACATCTTTGATAGTTGCTACAGGAGGGCTTTCTTATCCAAAATTGGGTGCAACAGGGCTTGGTCATAACATTGCCAAACAGTTTGGCTTAAATATTTTCCCCTCTTCTCCTGCTCTTGTACCATTACTCTTGGATAAAAAAAGCCTTGCCGATTTAAAGCCCCTTGCAGGTATAGCCCTTAATGTCACAGTAAGTTATGATAAAATCAGTTTTTCTGACGGTTTACTGTTTACTCACAAAGGTTTAAGTGGGCCAGCAATATTGCAGATATCTTCATATTGGCAGATGGGTAAAACATTGCAAATAGATCTTTTGCCAAATCTTGACCTTTTTGAAATTTTGCAACAACACAAAATTTCCAATGCCAAAATGTCAATACAGGCAATTTTGACCACCCTACTACCCAAAAGATTGGCACACATGATATCTCAAAAATTGGGATTTGCCACAAAAGCAATTGCCCAGTGCTCCAACAAAGAGATGGATAAATGTGCTAATATTGTCAACCAGTGGCAGGTAACACCAATTGGTACTGAGGGCTATGGTGTGGCAGAGGTAAGTAGAGGGGGTGTTGATTGCAATGAGTTGTCTTCTAAAACATTGGAATGTAAAAAGATTTCTGGTCTGTATTTTGTTGGTGAGGTTGTTGACATAACTGGTCAACTAGGTGGTTTCAACCTACAATGGGCTTGGTCTTCTGGCTGGGTTGCAGGACAGAATGCCTGAAAATTTCATTAAATACATTAGCAAAAAGTTCTATCTTACATCAAAAAATAATCTTCTATTAAATCAAAGTTCTTTGAGTTTTCTTTCCCGGCACAAAAAATGCACACTTATCTTTGTAACAGTAAGAGCCGATAGAATAGGTAAGAGATAGATGCTAAATAAGTGTTGTTTCATTTAACATTGGTCCCAGGGCTGCCAAGTTTGGTCACCAAACTCGGGGTTGAGTTCCGAAAGAGATGTAACAATAATAGATAGCCAGTCTTCTTAACTATTTGTCGCTGTTTAACATATAATTCTGTTGGTCTAAATTGTTGTGACCGATAGCTGTACCTAGCTAATGGGTGTCAGTGGTGGCAACTTATGATTCATGATGATCAAAATCTAGATTATCCTTCTGGCTAGGTATAATCCTATATACAGCCCTGCAAGCTACGCATTATTTTGGCGTTGCATTGTCAATCACCCCTGCGTATTAAATTTCATCACTGCTGAAATTTCTCTGGCTCCAATTATATTTTAGCTAAAATACCCTGCTTTTAGTTTGGTTTAACACATGTTGGCTATTTAATGATTGAGTGCTAAATGAAATATGCAAAGATTACCAACACACAGTTTAAAAAGAAATTAAACAATCTGTCTGAAAGGTTAAAGGAGTCAATAGAAAAGGAGGTTACAGGTCTGGATTGTAACCCTGAGGTAATTAAAAAGAGGGTTGCCAAAGGTCGTTCAAATTTTCGTTTTTTTGCAAAAACCTATTTTCCCCACTATATATCCCAACATGACAGCACCTTGCACACCTACCTCTACCAACGACTTGATGAACTTGTTAAAACAGAAAATAAAGGGACTAAATTAGCCATAGCTGCACCCCGCAGTGAGGCAAAATCAACTTTGGTTACGCAAATTTTTACACTTTGGTGTCTTGTAACAGGGAAAAGATTTTTTATCACCATTATCATGGACGCTCTCCACCAAGCAACAACTATGTTGGAATCCATAAAAGCTGAACTAGAGGCCAACCCCCGATTAAAACATGACTATCCTGAGAGTTTTGGTAAAGGTAACACCTGGAATGATGGCCTTGCCATAACAAAAAATGGTGCTAGGATTCAGGCATTTGGATCTGGTAAACGAATGCGTGGTTTGCGTCATGGGGCAAAGCGTCCCGATCTGGTAATCTGTGATGATCTGGAAAATGATGAAAATGTCCGTAGCCGTATACAGCGTGATAAACTGGATGAGTGGCTTCGTAGTGTGGTTCTAAAGTTGGGCCCACCTGACGACTCCATGGATGTATTATGTGTCGGAACCATTTTACACCATGACTCCCTACTATCCAGGCTTTTCAATAACCCATTATGGGAGTCAAAAAGGTTTTGTGCGATAATACGTTGGCCTGACAATATGCAACTGTGGGATCGTTGGCAGGATATCTTGACAAATGATGGAGAGAGTCAAGCAGATAAATTTTATTTGCAACATAAAAAAGCCATGGATGCAGGATCAATTATCTCATGGCCAAAAGTTCGCTCTTTGGAAAGATTGATGAAGATACGTAGTCGTGATGGGGCCGATACCTTTGATGCTGAACTACAAAACCAACCTCAACACCATAATGCACCATTTCAAAATTTTTCATATTGGAAAGAAGAAAACCCTGAGTGGCTCTATTTTGGTGCTGTTGATCCATCCATGGGAAAATCTGGTAACAGAGGAGATCCTTCGGCAATAGTTGTAGCTGGTTATGATCGTCAAACAGGAGTATTAAATGTTGTGGAGGCAGATATTCGCCGTCGTCATCCCGATCAGATTATTGCTGACGTAATTGCCTGTCAAGAACGTTATGATTGTCGTTTGTGGGTAGTTGAAAGTGTGCAGTTTCAGGAATTTTTCAAGGATGAGCTGGTCCGTCGCTCAGCCAGGGCAAATGTTCCAATACCAGCCAAGGGTATCAAGCCCCTACGAGATAAAGAGCTTAGAATAAGTGGTCTACAACCCCATATAAATAATGGCCTAATAAGGTTTCACCCCTCATGTAAAACCCTTATAGAACAACTACGCCATTGGGGTGAGGGGGAATCCCATGACGATGGGCCTGATGCTTTGGAGATGGTCTATAAAGCAGCAGTAGAGGGGTCAGGTAAAGTGGGTGAACATAGATCTTCAGGAAATAGATTGTCAGCTAAAGATTATGAAAGATCCAAAGATAATGGCTTTAACGATGGAGGTTTTGCAGTTATTGACAGTACAATGCAGTGGAGGGGGTATTAATATCACCATGGTGACTGAACATCTTTTAGTTTGGACCTAAGTTGCCGATGATTTGGGGAAAACTGTTTAACCCTTTGCCAAAATTCAGGGGAGTGATCCATATAATCAAGATGGCAAAGTTCATGGATAACAACATAATCTGCAACATTGTAGGGCATCCACATCAACCGCCAGTTAAGGTTTATATTGCATTTAGCAGAACAACTACCCCATATGGTTTTCTGGTTGCGGATGGAGAGGCGATTATATTTGACACCCATTATTTTTGAGAAATGGTTTAGTCTGGCAAGAAAATGTTTGCGAGCCTGTCGGGAATACCACAACTCAAGACGTTGGATTAATAAATCTGTATCCTCCGACCATATTTGAGGTATATAAAGGTCATTATCAACCTTCTCTATACCACGCCCTCTACTAGAAGAAAAATTAAGTGTAAGTCGTTCATCTAAAAATGGTATTACAACACCTTGGGTCAATGCAGGACGGGCGTTGATCTGTCTTTCAACGACATTAAGGCGTCTTATAACCCATTCTCGGCACTGTTTAAGGAATTTATCTACTTGTTTAAGGGTAACCCGAACAGGAACCCTGACCTCTACCTCACCCTTGGGGGTGACCAGTACAGTCATCTTTTTTCTTGAACGCACCCTAATCAAGGTGTACGGAACCTCACGACCATCAAATGCGACCAAATTCATAAGTTATCCGAACAGTTATCAGTATACCAAGCGGTTCTCTGAGTTAACTACATAGCGTAAAAAATTTTGCTCAGTAAAAGTCTTGCCATATTTTTTACTCAGTTTACTGTAAAAAGAGCACGAATTACATCTCTTTTGTTTATCTTCTGGGGTCTGTGCACCCTCGCCACAACAAACAGTGCCTTTGATAAAATAACATGCACGGCCACCATTCTCACCTCCTAAAAATCCATCGGCATGTTCGTGAATTGCTGCGGGACACACCAAGCCATCTCTATTTTTATTTTGTTTAGGTCCATATCCACAACCTTGAAATTCCCAGCAATTTTTTTTCACTATATAATTTCTCCTAAATTCTTGTTAAAAAGGCATGAAAAATTTTTATATGGTTATACAAAAAATTGCTGCATAAATCATGCCTAATCTTTCAACAAGGAGTTATAGCAGATATATCAATAAGTTAACAACACAATTATAAAAATATAAATTCTGAAACGTAAAATATTTATACTAATCATTGATTGTTTTTAGTATAGATATCTGTTTGCAGTTTGCCTAAATTATTGAATAAATAAAATATTTAAGCTGTAAACAGTTTTTACATGAATTTTTTACACACATCATCTTGTTTATAATATGATGTGTTGGTGTGGGATCTTTTTAGCTTTGAAAAATACCAGCACTTCTTCAAATTATCGGTTATAACATTCAATAATATATATTATTGTAAGTAAGAAAGGTGTAAATCTCAAATGTTGCCATTTTTAAATCACTGTAGAAGTTTATAACGAGGCTTCTTTAACTACCCTTTTTTTGCTAGACTTACCCTACACTATATATTTTTAAATATTAGATATTCCTGTTTTTTTGTATATTGCTGCTGGCCTTGTCTGTTTAAGAAAAAAAGGCAAAAAAAAATGAAACATTCTCACCGTTTTTATCTACCTGTACTGGTAATTATACTATCTGCTGCTGTGGGAATAACCCTTCTTAAAACTGGACCTGCCCCTAAGCGTAAACAACCTAAGCCAGCAAAAATTGCCGTTAAAACAATAACGGTAAAACCCAGATCTTTTACATTATGGATATCTTCCCAAGGGTTGATTACACCATATCTGCGCAGTGCGGTTACCTCTGAAGCTGCTGGTCGCTTGGTAGAGGTAACTGAAAAATTTATCGAGGGTGCTTTTTTTGAAAAAGATGATCTTTTAGCACGTATTGACCCAGAATCATACAGACTGTTTGCCAAAAACCTGGAAGCATCTATCAAGGTGGTTAAAGCACGTTTGGAGGAGTTAGAGACATCAAGAATAAACAGACAAAAACAGCTTGAGATAGAAAACCAACTTCTTAAACTGGCAGAACGGCAATTTAAAAGATTGAGCATTCTCAAAAATGCAGGAACAGTAACCAAGAGTGCAGTGGAACAAGGAGAAAGAGAGCTGCTCTCCCGTCGATCAGCAGTTTTAAATTTAAATAATGGTCTAGACCTCATCCCTGCTCAACGCCATAACCTTGAGGCGGAATTACAGTTAAAAGAGGCTCAACAAGAAACTGCTCTTTTGGACCTTAAACGTACTAGGATTATTGCTCCTTTTACCGGGCGAGTTGTGAAAAAACAGGCTGATCTTGGGCAATTTGTTGGCAAAGGTCAAACATTAGGGGAGATTTATGCTACAGCACAATGGGAGGTAAGGTTGCCAATAAGCAGTCATGAACTCTCTCTTTTAGACCTGTCAGCTATAAAAAAAGATAATGGTGGTGGAGGTTTAGGGCCAGAAGTAGATTTTAAAACTTCTGCTCAAGGAGTTGTCAACCAAAAATGGAGTGGCAATATCATCCGCATGGAGTCTGCTGTAGACTCCCATACCCGACAGATTATACTGGTAGCAAGAATAAACTCATCGGAACTAGAAACAAAAGAGCATTATAATTTTCTCGACGGCCTTTTTGTAGAGTCAACAATAAGAGGGAGAGAGGTTGATAATGTTTTTGTTCTGCCCAGGCATACTGTTGGCCCAGAAGATAAAGTTCTGTTTATTGATAAACAGAACCGCCTTTTCCGCCGTAAGGTTGATATAATATTTAAAGATGCAAATTCTGTTGTAGTTGCTGGTGGTTTAAAAGCCATGGACAGAATATCACTGACCCCCCTTCCCTTTACACCCGATGGAGCACTGTTAACCATTCAACATGAAAAACCTAATGCTTCACAACAAAAAAAACGTTTAAACAGAGGGGATAACTAACATGTGGGGCATGATAGATTGGTTTGCCCGAAATGGTGTGGCTGCCAACCTACTAATGATTGCAATTTTGGCTCTTGGTGGATGGTCTATGAGCCAGAGAATTCCCCTTGAGGTTTTTCCTGAGTTTGAAAGAGATATCGTTAACATAACAGTTGCCTATCGTGGAGCCTCACCAGAGGAGGTTGAGGAAGCTGCTGTTATACGTATTGAGGAGGCCATATCAGGCCTTAGCGGTATTGAAACAATTTCATCTTCTGCTTTTGAAGGGCAAGGGTTGGTACAGGTTGAAGTTCAAAAAGGTCGCAGCCCTCGAGATATCTCCGATGATATTAAAAACAAGGTGGATGCCATCTCATCTTTTCCTGATGAGGTTGAGCCTCCTATTATTAGTGTGCAAGAGTTTCGTCGCGAAGTTATTAGTGTTGTAGTGGCGGCAGATATACCGGAGGAGTCTTTAAAACAACTTGGAGAACGGGTACGAGATGACATAGTTAACCTGCCAGAAGTAACCCAAGTTGAGTTGATGGGAGTCCGCCCTTTTGAAATATCCATCGAAATCAACGATATTATTTTAGAACAGTTCAACCTTACCTTTGCCCAGGTGGTGGCAGCTATCAAACGGCACTCTGCCGATCTACCAGCTGGCTCTCTTAAAACATATAACGGAGAGATATCCCTACGTACCAAGGCACAAGCCTATAGAGGTGAAGATTTTGCTCGTATTCCCATCCTTACCAAACCAGATGGAAACCTCCTTACACTGGGCGAGATAGCAGTTATTCGTGATGGTTTTGAGGAGGAGTCACTTTTTTCTCGATTTAATGGCAAACCAGCGGTTCTTATTGAGGTCTACCGTACCGGTCAGCAGAATGCCATGGATATTGGCTCTGCTGTCCGTGATTATGTTAGCCAGAGCAAAGGAGTTTTCCCTCCTGGGGTTTATGTAGATTATTGGCGTGATCGTTCCCGTATTGTGCGTTTAAGACTTGAGACACTGCTAACCAGCGCATGGCAAGGGGGAGTGCTGGTGTTTTTGTGTTTAACTCTATTTTTGCAGTTTCGTGTCGCTTTATGGGTCTGTGTAGGTATACCAATTAGCTTTATGGGGGCATTGATGGTTATGCCAGAGCTAGGGGTGACAATTAACATAGTAACCCTTTTTGCCTTCATAGTTGTGCTTGGTATTGTTGTTGATGATGCTATAATTACAGGTGAAAACATCTACCGCCGTATAAAAGATGGTAAAGATGGTCTTGAGTCCGCAATAATTGGTGCTCAAGAGGTGGCAGTACCGGTAACTTTTGGTCTGTTAACCACAGTAGCTGCATTTTTACCTCTGATGTTTATGGATGGACGCAGAGGGCCGATCTTTGCCCAGATACCCCTTGTGGTAATTCCGGTATTGCTGTTTTCTTGGATAGAGTCAAAACTCATTCTACCCACACATCTATCCCATATCCGTTCAATAAATGGTCGCAAGCCTGGTCCTTTACAGCGTATACAGATGGCTTTTGCCGATGGACTGGAAAGAGCAATAAAAAAATATTATCAACCGCTTTTAGAGTGGTCTCTCTCTCGACGTTATCTAACCTTCGCTCTTTTTGCTGGTTTCTCCTTCATAGTAATGGCGTTTGTTACCAGTGGTCGTTACGGCTTTACATTTTTTCCTCGGGTTCAAAGCGAAACAGCACGTGCCACTTTGGCAATGCAGACAGGTACTTCGGTAGAAAATACCGAGATTCATGCTAACCGCATGGAACAGTATGCTATGGAGCTAAAAGAGAAATATCGTGACCCCAACACAGGTGACTCGGTTATTCGCAACACCCTAACCAGTATTGGCTGGCGTGCAGGGCGTTCTTCATCTCGGGGTGGCGACCCTGAGCTTGCCCAAATCAGTCTGGAGTTGGTGCCGCCAGAAGAGCGCACCGTTGATATATCAACTTCACAATTGGTTAAAGAGTGGCGAAAAGGAATAGGTAGTATTCCCGGAGCAAAAGAGCTTAATTTCAAAGCTGAGATAGGCCATGGGGGTGCTCCCATAAATGTACAACTTATGGGGCAGAATTTTAATCAACTAAATGAGGTTGCCAAAATAATACGCCAACATCTAGGCCAGTATGATGGTGTTTTTGATATCCAAGATAGCTTTGAGAAAGGTAAGCCGGAAATTACCCTCACTATACGTAAAGAGGCAGAGCTGTTGGGGTTATCAGCCACCGATTTAGGCAGGCAGGTCAGACAGGCCTTTTTTGGTGCTCAAGCCCAACGTCTGCAAAGAGGACGAGATGATGTAAGGGTGATGATCCGTCTTCCCTTGGATGACAGGAAAAATCTTGCTGCACTGGAATTATTACGCATAAGAACCCCTGACGGTTATCCGGTTCCCATTAAAACAGTTGCTAATTTAAAGCTGGACAAGGGATTTTCCACCATACGTCGTATAGACCGTAATCGTGCGGTTAATGTTACCGCCGATATTGAAAAAAGCAGGATAAATATCAACACAATTTCAGGAGATTTAAAGGTATTTCTCGATGATTTAATCATCAACTACCCTGGGGTTAGATATACTTTTGAAGGGGAGTTGAAAGAGCAGACTGAATCGTTTGGTAGTTTGCGAATTGGTGTATTGTTTGTGATGTTTTGCATATATGGCCTGTTGGCCATACCGTTACGCTCTTATGTGAAACCTTTTTTGGTGATGTTGGTGATACCGTTTAGTGTAGTTGGGGCAGTGTTGGGCCACATTTTGGTGGGAATGAACTTAAGCCTGTTGAGTATGATGGGTATGTTGGCTTTGGCTGGTGTTGTAGTAAACGATAGCTTGGTACTTGTAGACTGGATAAACCGCCGTTTAAAAGAGGGTTTAACACCATTTGAGGCGGCTCACAAAGCTGGAGCATTTAGATTTCGTCCCATTTTATTGACCTCACTTACCACTTTTTTCGGTTTAACTCCCCTACTCTTGGAAAAAAGCACCCAGGCGCAATTTTTAATCCCAATGGCGGTTTCATTGGGATTTGGTATTTTATATGCCACTCTATTAAGCCTGATTTTGGTTCCGGCAGGTTTTCTTATTTTAGAAGATATCAAGAATTTTGTGAGAAAAATAACAGGTAGTTAGCAGGTAAGCAAGCTGATATAAATCCAGGATCTACTCTATTGACTTGTCCCGTAAACGTTGGATGGCAGACTCCATTTTATCGATGGCATTAGCTCTGGCCTCTTCATCTAGTTTTTCCAGGTCAAGAAAGAGCCTGACCCCTTCATCCTCAACCCGTAAGAAACGGCTTTCAGCATCAATACTTTTAAAAATTCCTGTAAGCTTGTATGGAGTAATCTTACGATGTATGCCTTTTACGGTAATTGGCTCACCTTTTTCGGTATCCACATGCTCTTTTACAAGTGCGTAGGTCTCATATGATAGTGCTATACCATCTGGGTCTGAAACACCTTCAAGGCGGGCAGCAAGGTTAACCTCACCGCCTATGATGGTGTAGTCCATACGATCTTCACTGCCAAAGTTACCAACATTACAAAAACCAGTATTTATACCAACACGCATTTGAAATGGTCGAGCATACCCCATCTCTGTCCATTTGGCCCTGAGACTCATCATATGGCGTTGCATCTCAATTGCCATACGTACACAGGCCAGAGCATCTTCTTTTACCCCAAGGGTATTCGGGTCGCCAAAAAAGATCAACATGGCATCACCGATAAACTTATCGATGGTAGCACCGTGTTTAATGGCAATTTTTGACATCTCTGTAAGATAGTCGTTAATCAGGTATGTGAGATCTTCTGGCTCAAGATCATCAGTTGTGGCGGTGAAATTTTTTATATCAGAAAAAAATACTGTGAGTTTTTTACGTTCTGTGCTCAGTTGTACCTCTTTAGCACCACTGAATATCATCTCATAAATTTGTGGGGATAGATATTTAGATAATTTGCTGGAAAGCTGCTCCAGCATAGCATTTTTTTCGTCTAACGAACTGGTAACATCTTTTAAGGATTTTTCATTACGATCAGAGAATCGCATCATCCTTTTGGTAGATTTAAACAGTTTTTTATAATTTTTTAATAGTAACTTCAACTCATCAACCAGAGCTTTGTTGTCACTACTATCACTAGCCAATACAGCCTCAGCACGGGCTATATTGTCCATCTCCTCCTGATAAATGTCATAAGACAAGATTTAAGAGTCCTGGGCAACTAAGTTAAATTTAACCGCTTCTAGATCTTCGCCAAACTCTTCCCCAAGCTCTTCCATATTGTCATCTTCGGCTTCAAAAATCCAATTGACAGTAATATCAACACCATTGTCTGCACTCTCTTCAAGTAGATCAAAAAGTTGCATGATCACCTTGGCACTGGTGGAGTTAAAATATATCAACTCAAAATTAAAGGTAACAGAGCCACTGTCCATTGCATCCAGATGCTCTTTAAGCCTGTTTATATTGGGGCCAAAGAAAGCTGGAACGTCCTCTGGGTATGATTCACCTTTAATCAAAAATACATTGTCCTGAAAATTGAAATTTATCTCAGGAGAACGCTCTGTAGCGGCAATATGAATATTATCCATGTTCAGTTTCTACTTTCTATTAATTGTTAATCAAATAAGAACACAAACTTCATATATGACTAAATATAGGCTTTAAGTGCAAAAAATGTATACTCATCATCCAGAGCCTTAAAATCAAACTCTATTGGTTGGGATGCTTTTCTTGCAATATCAACAAAACCGACACCAGCACCTTTACTTCCCTCTGGTACATCACCCTTTAGGATCTGCTTGTAAAGAGCTTTAAGCTCTTTTTGATCCAAGAGGCTTATTTTTTCCAGATGGTCACGAAGTTGATCAATGTCTTTTGTCAATACCTTGTTGCCACAAGTTACAGAATAGGCACTATCCTCATTACCTACTGTCAACAGACCATAACTTAACACAGACTCATCACCTGAAACCTCTGGAATACGCTCTGCCGAGTACCTTATCACATTTTGCATCTGTTCAACAAATATTGAAAAGACACCACGCATAGTTTTTGAATCGGCCTCTTCAATTACCAATTTCTGTTTAATGGCTTGACCTATTCCCGAAAGAATAGCTTCAGTCATATAGCCACTATAACAAAAAATTATCCCTTGTTCATTAAGGGCTTGACGAATGTTATATAAATTGTTTGCCAACATGATAGATCCTGTAATTGGAGTTGACCGCTATTTGTGTGTTATTATAACTATTATAAGAACACTCTAAAACACTTTTTTTACCAGCTTAAATTTATGGTGTGTATTCTCTTGAAAACAAATAACATCACAATATTGTCACTATCAGGATTAATTACCATCAAACAACAAAATAATGTCAGTCTGGCAGATTTTACACAAGATTCATGCAATATCCTAGTATCCAATTGTTGATTAAGCAATAAAAATGCCACGTTAAAATATATTTATATATACTCTTAATGGGATCTTCAAAATTAACTAAAAATACTTTAACCTGCCTGGAGTCATGTCCAGGCAGGTATCACAACCTAAAAATAATCTATTTTTTGGAGGTATGTTTGTGTCTGGCAAACATTTTATATTTAACACTGTAATGGTCTTTGAGTAAACTTCTCATATAATATGGCAGTGCATCCGTACCTTTTTTAGAAAAATCAAAGACATTTGGGTCTTCAAAGCTTGGGTCCATGATTTTATTTGCGGTTGCCCAACCTCCAAGCCAACACTCCTCATGTAAGCCTGCTCCCTTGGTATATCCCCCTACAAAATGGATATTGTTTATTCCCTGATATTTGACCAACTCATCCTGGGCATACATAGCATCAAAATCAAAAATATTGTGGAAGAAAGTGTACATCCCCGGACAGCCAGTTTCCCCGTAAGGAGCTACGGGTGCTATTTTTGCTCCATTAGAAACCTTACCACGATCATTAACCGTTATAAAATAGTGGGGTTCTATACAGAGGTTGTTAAAGGTTGTATTTTGGCAGTTATATTCAGGGTTTTTCCTGGTGTTTTGATGTTGGTTTGAATAGTAGGTGATAAAATATTTTAAATTATCAGGGTTGCTATAGTCTAGATCTGTGGGAATGTTGATGTTGTAAGTTCGCCAGGTATTGTTGTTGGGAGGCATCATAGAACTATCTGAGTGGATAACCACTTCATTAGTTGAATATCTAAAACGAGGTTTATCAATTGGGAAGATATTCTTAAGGTCAGATGGCATATCTTGATCGTAGTTGGCAAATGCTTTGGCGACATCTTTGGCTTGTACTGCAAGTACTACAGCATCAAATTGCTCTGTTACAGGGGGATTTTTTCCTTCGATATAGCTAACATCAAAGCTCTTATCAGAATTAATGCTAAATGTAGCAGTGGTACTGGTAAAAAGAATTTGCTCAGTTATGCCAGATGTTAAATTATCAGCAAGTGTGTCTATCCAAGTAGTCACTCCATCTACAAAATATCTTCGGTCAGCAGCATCTAGTGCTTGACCTTGTCCCACTCCCTCTTGCATAAGATAATAGGAGATAATCATACGCATAGGTAATTGTGCCGGAGGCACGCCATCGGTATAGAACATGCCAATAATACGCGGATAGAGGTTTTTATTGACAAACTCTTCATTCAAACCAGCCCATGTAACAAACTGCTCCATGGTCATATCTTTGTATTGATCAATATTTTCTAAAAATTCACTGGCCTTAGTGTGAAAAATATCATCTCCACTGACAATATCTGCTGATGCTTCATAACCCCAACCTCGCTCGGTATCCATGGTGTAGCCACACTCTGATACCTGTGGAGTGTTGTTCTCATTAATTATATTACCGTATGAAGCGGTATCCCATAATGGCTTTGTTTTTACGCCCAACTCATCAAAAATTTTTACCAATGTTGTATAGGTATTCGCATTAAAATCGTTAACACCTATCTCGTACCAACGATCTTCACCACAGATCTCCAGACTTTTGGTACGAGCATTTCCCCCAAGATGGTGCATAGGTTCAAATATTTTAAATGAATAGCCCAATGTCTTAAGATAATATGCCGTTGCCATTCCAGATATGCCGCCACCAATTATTGCTACAGATTTTTTTGTTTCACCCATTATTAAAACCCCCACTTTTTTATTAAAAACAATTTATGAATCCAATTTATCACGATTGTTATACTTTTGGTAGTCGTGTTGGTGTAAATTAGTCAAGGGTAGGTTTTAAAGCAGGGTTTCAACGCCTGTTAATTACAGTTACACAACTTGTTGTTTAATTATTGATATAAAAAAAAGGTGGTAAATCAACAAAAGGTGGTGTGGAATGTTAGCAGCAGAAACCGACCATTGTTAAGTCATCCCGTCGATTTTCCTGGCCTTTATACTCATTAAACTTAGCCAAGATAAGATCAGAACGTTCTGAGAAAGGTTTTGTACATGCTAGGGATAGGAGTTCCATCAGTCTTCGTCTACCAAAAGAACGTCTTTTTGCTCCCCCAATTTGATCCTGAAAGCCATCAGAATATATGAAAAAATTATCATCAGGTTTTATGTCAACTTCATAGTTGGTAAACGATTCACTGGTATAGTCTCCTCTATAGCCAATGCTGCGTTTATTCCCTTTAATCATCTCCTTCTCGTCACCACGAATCCTTATAAGGTTGAACTTAGCACCTGAGTAGATAAGGGTATCACTTCCGTTATCAATTTTGCACACACCCATGTCCATACCATTATCAGATTTGGCCCCCTCTATGTGTTGCCTTAAGGTACGGGTGACAAAACGGTCAAACTCCATGAGTATCAAGCCTGGATCTTGGGTTATCTCACGTGAGATGATGTTCTCAAATGCAGCTCCTGCCACCATGGTCATAAAAGCACCGGGTATTCCATGACCAGTACAATCAATCACCAATAGCAAACATCCCGTGTTGGTTGGGTAGACAAAATATATATCTCCACCCACAATTCCCATGGGTTCCCATATAGCAAAAAAATTTGTAAAACAGCGATCAGTGACAGATTTTCCAGGCATCATGGACAGCTGCATGTTCAAGGCGTAACGCAAGCTCTCATTTATTAAAGAGTTTGCCTCTTCCAGCGCTTTTGATTTTTGGGTCAGCTCAACAGTTCGCTCTTTAACTTTTTGTTCCAAGTTGGTGTAGAGGTCGCTATTTTCCAAAGTCATTGCTAAAAAGCTGGCTATGGATTTGACTGTCTCAACATCTCCAGTATTTAGGGTGGGGTAAAATGGTTTTGCCTCTTTTGCCCTGCTAGCAAGTAGTATACCTGCAATTTTATTGTGTAACACAACAGGTACACAGACAAAAAAACGTACATCAAACCGCTCCAAAAATATTTCACTCAACTCCGCAACTGGTTGATCTTTGGTGGATAAGATAAAATCACCAAGATTTGTTATGGAGCTGTTTTCAGGAAAATATTTGTCAGCAATGTTATTGGCTGCTTCACCTTGATAACCCAACCAGTGCTTGGGAATAAACCCACTACTGCTGTTTTCATCCTCAAAAAAGAGGATTGAACGGGTCATTTTCATCTTGGTTTGTAGGGTTTTTAAAGTTCTGTTTATTATGCTATCTACTTTTTCGTTTAGACCAGATGAAGATTGTAGTTTAGAAAGCAGCTGAAATGCCTGTTCCTTCTGTTTTAGTTTTAAGCGGGTAGTGGATATTATTGAGTCATTTTTAATATTGATGCCGGAGAGTTCATCTGCTTGAGCTTTAAAATAGTCACATTTTTTGTTTAGCTCCGCAATTTGGGCCTCATAATCCACTCCATCCATAATCAATTACCTTTTTTATTGAAATATCTGTCTAGTTACTGTGGATCACTCTACAACAATAAACAGTTATTCGCAAAAAATGGTCAAAACTCCAGTCCAATCCAGGCTTTGTGGGCGATCTTTAATTGGCCCAATTTCAACGCCACTGTAAATTCCCAGCAGGGGAACCCGGCCATCAATTGCCTCTATCACTGCTCCTGCATCCTCTTCATCGGCTCCACAATAGGCGGCAGCCCGTCCGGCACAATCTATATAAAGGGCGAATACAGCTGTTTTTCCCTCTGGTATATTGTTAAACAGCTCTTCAACTCTCTCATTTATATAAGAAAAATCAACACTGCGACGCATGAGTTGAACTTCACTACCAGCAACTAGATCTGGTTCAAACATAACCATGGCCTTACGTTTTATATCTGCACGTAAACACAAACGGTTTTGGTAGTTATCCTCCTGGAAGGGAGCATATTTTTCACCTTGATTTACCCCAAGGGTGACAAAAAAAGAGTACTCCTTCCAAGGTACATCATTCTCTTTGCCAAGAAGTTCACTTATTACCTCTAATGCTGGGCGATTGTCGATTTCCAACACTGTAGAGCTTTCTGCTTTGGTAATGGTGTGATAATCACTAGCAGGGCGACAGCCGTGAAGTACTGTTGTGTGCATGGTAAGGCCACCAGATAGCATCATAGCCATAGCAGTACCTTGGTTCACCTCATTGTTAAACCACTGCCATGTTTGGTTGCAACTCATATCTCCAACAAGACCAGCCCCTACCATATTACGCATAACAGATTCATCTAACTGTTTTGCAATACCGTCTAACAGTGGTACTGCCATATTGAGCTTTAGATGTTTGCCTTCTCGATTGACAGAGTCATAAAAAAGCATCAGACCCTGTTCTCTGTTCTCAGGTAGGCTATCTAATATCTGTTTTCCAAGATCTTCTCCACAAGCCAGCTCATTATCATGAAGATTACCAACTTTAAACAGATCAAATTTTGCATTGTCAGATGAGATCAAGGCGATTCCAACCTGATAACCGTCATAGCCCAAATCTTCACTGGTAATTACACCAACGGCATATCCACCAATTATTGGAGTTTCAGTACCAATTAGTGATTTTATACCCTGAGCAAGTAAGAGAGGGTCATGGCGAGAGGTAGAAAAGAGCATAGCTTGGCTGATAACTGCACCGCCAAGATTCTCAATAGCCATTTGTGCAGCCTCTTTTCCAGCAGCAAGTGAGTCTGTCTCATCACTAAATCCGACACCAACTTGTGTGGTCATCTGCCCCTACTCCATTATGTATAATATATGAATTATAACTGTACAATTTAGCTTGAAAAATGGCTAAAAAAGTAGGGGCTCCAAGTTTAGAGCCCCTACTTATATCCTTTATGCGATGTTCAACTCCGATGTAATTTTAATTCCATTTTCAATCGTGATCTTCACTGGAGATTTGTTCATGATGATATCCTTAACTTTTTCAACCTGAGCAGGATCACCTTTTGATTTTGCATTGATGGTCATTTTAATCTCTTGACCACCATTGGAAATTGTATCGTCTAATCCAAACACCCCTGCTACATCCTGCAAGAAATCAATATCAATATCGATGTTCTCAAACTCAACCCCAAATAGTGCGCCATTGGTGGCCATGCCAGCTGTAATACAGCCACATAGACCTGCAAGAATGTATTCAACAGGGTTTGCCCCCTCATCTTCCCCACCAAGAGGAGGTGGTTCACTGACTACCATGTTAAATTTTCTATTAGGTCCAGCAACATTTTGCCCACCTGCAAATAGAGAGCTTATTGATACGTTTGTTTTTGTGCCTCCGCCCCATTTTGAAGTTGCATTAAAACGTACTTGACCCATCTCCCGATTTTCAGCAACAGCACCTACTAACTTTTTCACCTCTTCAATTTGAACGCCATTGTCCTTCATCTGCACCCCTCCTCCTAAGTTGGTTTAACTATATCTAAACGCTTATTTATGTATTAATTACAGTTCAAATGCAACAGATGACAAAATCTATTTGGTATAATTGAAGCTTAAATCTCGAAATTTTAAAAAAATTGTTTTATTTATAAAATGTTAGACATGATAACATTTTTTGTAATAACATACAAACGTTAAGTTTTTTCAGTTGTGTTAGACTATTATTTATATACACAACAAATATTGTACGTTACAATGGCGATGTTAAAAAGCGACTTGAAAAAAAAAGAGAAATTCTCCAGAAAGCGGGTACATTAAAAAGCTAATTTTTTTAAAACTCTTAATATGTATTGTAAATAGCTAGTTAACATATTGATTGTCTATTTAGTTATCTATAGATTTTTTTTGTAAGCTAATAACAAAAAGTTTATTATCTACAGCATAAAAAGTAATTTGTACGAAATAATCATACCAATATGAGTATTGCAGGCCTAGTTTACTTTAAATTGAGCTAGAAACATAATTATGTCAAAAAAGACACTTTCAATAATGGTTGTTGATGATATTTATAGCAATGTAAAAATCATCAGTCAATTTCTTGGTAATGACTACAAAGTAATTGGAGCCACTAACGGTAAAATGGCATTAAAACTAGCAAAAAAAGAGGTTCCAGATCTTATTTTGCTTGATGTCATTATGCCTGACATGGATGGTTATGAAGTTTGTAAACATCTAAAAGCCGACGACCATACAAAAGATGTTCCAGTGATTTTTGTTTCAGCTGATATAACAGTTGAGTCAGAAGCCCTTGGTTTGATAATGGGAGCTGTTGATTATATCACCAAACCAATAAATGAAGATATTTTAAAATTTAGAATAAACACACACATGGAGATAAAGAGGCAACGGGAGATTATATCAAAAAGCAAGAGCTATCTCGACAGTATTATGTCTTCAATGGCGGATGCCCTCTTTGTTCTATCCAAAACTGGTATAATTAGAACTGTAAACCAACAAGGATGTAAAATGTTGGGTTACCCTGAAGAAAAATTAGCAGGACAATTTATCAATAATTTTCTTCAAACAACAAAACTCCCTTCTAGAACATCAAAGCTTGAGAAAATGATCGAAGATGATTTCTCTGGTAATGTTGAATCAGTAATGATTGGAAAGGATGGCAACAATGTTCCCGTCCTTATCTCTGGTTCAGCTATGCATGAAGAAAATGGTCGAATTACAGGTTTAGTTCTCATTGCCAAAGAGATTAGTGAATTTAAAGTTACACAAAAGCTTTTACGAGAACAGCAAGCTCAATTGATGGCAGCAGAGTTAGCCAGCAAGACAAAGAGTAATTTTTTAGCCAACATGAGCCATGAAATACGCACTCCAATGAATGCGATAGTGGGGCTTGCAGATTTGGCATCAAAAGGAGAGGTTTCACCACAAATACGCGACTACCTCTCAAAAATCACCATAGCCTCACACTCACTTTTACACATAATCAACGATATACTTGATATTTCAAAAATTGAGGCAGGTAAACTGGAACTTCTGGAAAATGATTTTTTGCTCAGAGATATCTATACTAATTTAATAGAGATATTCAGGCAAAAATTTACAGAAAAACATATCGAATTAATTATGGGAGTTATAAAGGATAGCCATTTCGTCTTACGAGGAGACGCTAACCGTTTAAGCCAAGTTTTAAAAAACCTTATCGACAATGCAATAAAATTTACCAGTTCAGGTCAAATAATAATAGAATCAAAAACACTCAGCAAAAGTGATGAATATGTAACAATAGAATTTTCAGTGTCGGACACTGGAATAGGTATGACGGAAGAGCAGATCTCTAAATTATTTCAACCGTTTAGTCAAGCTGATATTTCTACGACACGTAAATTTGGCGGCACTGGTTTAGGGTTGTCAATTAGTAAAAAACTAGTAGAGATGATGGGGGGTTCCATATGGGTAAAATCAAAACCAGAACAAGGTAGCACTTTTGGCTTCTCTGCTACTTTCAAGAGAGTTAAGACGCTTGAAAAAGAAGAGTTAGTTGTGCCAAACGACATGAAACTTCTTAGGACGTTAGTAGTAGATGAAAACCAACTAATTATTAAGTCATTGAAAGAAATATTTGAAATGTTTGGCTTTGCAGTAACTGGAGCAAGCTCAAAAAAAGATGCTAAAAAAGAGATAAAAAAAGGAATTAAAGAAGGTGATCCATATAAATTATTAATAGTTGACTGGCTTGTATCTGGATTAAATGAAATTCTTAGTGTTGAAAGAAGACATATAAACAATAAAGATCAGGAAAGAGAGCTGCTTAAGGTGCTTTTAATGTCGCCTTATGAGCAAAATGAGATCTTAAGGTCGCAAAATGATCGTTTAGGTGTTAATGGGTATATTAGCAAACCCATTAATTGCTCTGTGCTTTTTGATACAATTATGCAGGTTTTTGGGAAAGATATTGCTAAAACATTTAACCCTAAAAATACCGAAATTGATCTACTAACAGTTGCTAATAAAATTGGCGGTGCTAGAGTGCTGCTTGTTGAAGATAATGCAATTAATCAACAGGTAGCAAAAGAATATTTGGAAGGTGTTGGATTAGTTGTTGAAATTGCTGGAGATGGAATTAACGCGGTAAAAAAAGTAACAGAGTCTGATTATGATGCGGTAATTATGGATATCCAAATGCCTAAAATGGATGGATACCAAGCCACTAGACAGATTCGTAGTCTGTCGAAATTCAAGGATCTACCTATATTGGCTATGACAGCCCATGCCATGATTGGAGACAAAAAAAAATGCTTAGATGCAGGAATGAATGACCATGTAGCTAAACCAATCGATAATAACAAACTTTTTATTGCTCTTATGGAATGGATAAAACCACGCACTGGGCTTGGGCTGAAACATATCCCGGAAAAAAAGAAAACAGTTGATAATGGTATCATTCCAGAGGTTCTTCCAGGAATTGATGTTAAGGAGGCTTTAGGAAGGTTAAATGGTAATCAACTTTTATTACGTTCAGTATTGTTTGATTTTCTAAGTGAATATTCATCAACAGAAAAAGCGGTTCGAACTTTGTTAAATAGGGGAAGAAAAAAAGATCTTGCTGCAGCAGATAAGTTGATACATACAATTGCAGGATTGGCAGGAAATATGTCAGCTAAACCACTTTTTGACACAGCAATAAATTTGCAAAAAAAAATATATAAACCAAGCGAAATATGGTTACCTGCACTCAATAGCTTTGGCAATCTATTAAACCAGATTTTAGAATCCATTGAAGCATTAAAACATATTGATATAAGTGAGCAATCTTCACAAACTGGTATAGGTGTTGAGAGCGACTTTAAAAAATTTGATAAACAAAAAACTCTAAATCTTATGGAGTTACTGTCAAAGAGATTGGAGAAAAAAGATTTTGAATCGCTGGAAATAATTGAGCAGCTTACACCTTTGTTGAAAAAATCTAAGATAAAGGATGTAGCTGAGATAAGCATGCTAGAAAAACAAGTATACAACCTCAGTTTTAGCAAAGCTCAACAAACACTGTTGTCGCTAAAAAAAGATTTAAACAACCAGTAGTTATCCGATAATTAATTAGCAATTAACACCAGTTAAACAGTTATGATCTTGTTCTAGTATTCAAAAAAAGAGTTCCACCCCACTTATCGAGGGAATTAAGAATATTTGTTAGTTGCTGGATATGAGCTGCCTCTTCTTCAGCCATCTCTAAGCAAGCATTTTTAAGTTCCAAATCATCAGTTGCTTCAGCTAATTTATCGTATGTTTCTTTGGCTTTGTATTCCATGGATATGGCAAATTCTAGGGCCTGTTTTGGTGTACCATTCTTAATAATTTCGGAACCACCAGCAAATATTGTTTTATTTTGTTTTAATAACTCATCTAAAAATAGTTGACCATCAAATTGTTCTACTCCCTTTAAATTTGCTATCTTTTTTATGAGAGTATCTGCATGGTCGCCTTCCATAATAGATATGCCAAGAAATATTTTACTAACTTCAGCATTTACGGTTACATCAGATGCTAAAGTATAAAAAGACTTTGCAGTAACTTCTCCTGTGATAGCTTTTTTGAACAGATTTATAACATCTTCCATTTTATTTTATATACCCTAAAAAATGATTTGGTTTACTATCCAGCCACATATAGCAAAACAATAATAAACAAACAAAAACATTAAAGGTTCTATAACAAGTTTATATTAACACACTAAAAACTAATTATGGTGCAATTAATGTATTTCAGTTGGGATTAATACTTCAAGGGTGGAGCCAAATTTTTTACTACACTCAATATTAAAAATTCCTTTTTGAACTTCAGTCATAAGTTTGATAGCGTAAAAATCGAACTCTGTTTTTTCCTGTATTTTTTGGTTGGGAATAGAATCATTTATATCTGTTTCAGATAATAGAACCTCACCTTCAGTATGAACTTTAATTGCAGAATAAGGTTTGCCACGCACGTGAGCTGTCTCAAGAAGTATGTTGATATTTTTTCCGGCAGGTGAGCATCTTATGGCATTCATCAACACTACGCTGACTATTGAATAGCAGAGGACAATATCACCTTTAACCTCAAATTTACCCTCAATTTTTCTTGATTTTCCATAGACTCTGATAGTGATTGGGTTCTGGTTTTTTTCAACATAGTCTTTTTCTACTAGAAGGAAATCATCAATTAATGATAGGGCATTAAATGTCTTGGGAGTATAAAAATATTCATTTCTTCTGATGTTGAATAGATCTATCGAGAAGTTTAGTAAACTTGAAAATCTGTAAGCATGTTTTAATATTTGTTGTAAAATGGAAATCTGTTCATCAGTTGGATTTGTAGACCAATTAAGATGATTTATCAAGCTTACGATACGCTCTTGTGGTTCTCTGAGATTTGTTTGGTAAAGGTGGCTCATCTCCTCTCTAAAAAGAGAAGCTTCTTGAATTTGAATATTTTGTTCTTCAATAGTCTTCATCATGTTGACCATCAACAGATGGTTCTTTATTTTTGCTCGTACAGAAGCTGCGTGTACCGGTTTAGTTATAAAATCAATAGCTCCAGCGTTTAAGGCTCTCACTTCATCAAGATTTTCACTGAGAACTGTTACAAAAATAATCGGAATTTTTTTTCCAACCTCGGTCTTTTTTAGTCTACTACAGACCTCATATCCATCCATCTCTGGCATTACAATATCGAGCAATATAAGATCTATAGCTTCATCTTTTACAATATCTAAAGCTTGTTTCCCACTAGATGCGATAATAATTTTATGATCTTGCTTTAAAATCTCAGCCAAAGTTTTTATATTGCTGACTAGATCATCAACTATCAGAATTGTTTGCTTTGTTCGCTTTGGTTGCTGTTCACTCATTGAGTCTTCCTTCAAATATGTACCCATGTTACATCTCTTTAACTCTAAGGTGTTATAGAATCTGAATTAAAGTGTTTATACTCCAGATTGTGTATTTATAAAAGAGTGGGTTATATTGAATTATAACAAATAAAACCCGAAAGTTTTGCGAACAAAGAAAAAAATATTGATTTTTACACTTCTATTCACAGCCAAATTTAGCTGCCTTCATAATTTCTCAAAACTACAACGTTTACATTCTACAGAAAAAACCAAGACTAGACAAAGGTATATTACAAAAAATAAATCACATATAATGTTAGTAAAATTATCAAGTCAACTCGTTATCACTTGACATCTAAGCCATTGGTAAAAAAAAATTTTCCTAAACAATTTATTGGAACTATTATAATTGTTTAGTCGATGATTTTCTACAGATTAAAAATCAATTATTGAACTTAAGCAAACCTAGTACAATCATACTAACGAAGATAAAGAATGCTTTATTAAGCAGAGCACCGTATATTTCTTCTCTTTCTGGTTAATTGGATATAATATTAAAAATGTTATATACATATGATTATAGATAAAATTTATCAGATGAAGTTTTTTTATTTAAAAATAATTATTTAAACCGATTAATCAAGTTGGTGTTTTTGAAAATGACGGATTTGTTGAATATAAACTGGGTCTACTTTACAACACTGTCAACAATTTTTTTAGTAGTTTTAGGATATCTATTACACTTGTTGCAGAAAAGCAGAAAAAAAGAAGCATTAAATCGCGAAGTTATGTCTAACATGGCTGAAGGTATGTACCTCGTAAGCCTGAAAGATGCCATGATAGTTTACACTAACCCAAAGTTTGAAAGTATGTTTGGTTATGATGCTGGAGAAATGATTGGCCAACATGTATCCATTGTAAACGCTCCTACTAACAAATCTCCCCAAGATACAGCCAAAGAGATTATGGTTGTATTAATTAAAGATGGTGAATGGCATGGTGAAGTAGAGAATATTAAGAAAGATGGTACTCGCTTTTGGTGTTATGCCAATGTTTCAATATTTAATCATTCACAATACGGTGATGTAATAATTTCGGTTCATACTGACATAAATGAAATTAAACTAGCAAAATTAAAAATTGATACTAAAGAGAAAGAAAAACAACATGTTACTGCACTCCTAGAAGAAAACAAGCAGGTAACAAAAAAACTTTTGAATAGTCAGAAGTTACTAGAACAGGCTCAATCATTGGCTCGTATAGGACATTGGACACTAGATTGTATAACTGAAGAAGTAACATGGTCAAAAGAGTGTTATAGAATTTTTGGTCGTAATATCGAAACATGGAAACCTTCTTTAAATAATTTCTATCAAGATATGCCAGAAAAAGATAGATATTCTCTGATTACAGCTAATCAAAAAGCATTAAAAAGTGGAAATTCTTTTAATTTGGATTGCCGATATTTTCGAGGCAGTAATAGGAATGACCTACGATGGCTAAAATTTGTTAATAAAGCTGAGCATAGCAGAGATGGGTTAATAGTAAGAATGGTTGGTACCGTGCAAGATATCACAGAGGAGAAACAGGCAAGCCAAACAATTAATAAACTGCATAATTTCAATAGGCTAATACTCAATTCCGTTGGTGAAGGTATATATGGTATTGACTTAGACGGTAAAACTACATTTATAAACCCTGCTGGTGCAGCTATGTTGGGATGGAAACCTGAAGAACTAATGGGAAAAGTTCAACATGATGTTATACATCACCATTTTCAAGATGGATCCTTATATCCAAGGGTTGATTGCCCCACATACACTGTTTTAAAAGGTGGTGAAGTTCAATTTGTTGATAATGAATTTTTTTGGCGAAAAGATGGTTCAAACTTTCCGGTTGAATATACATGCAACCCAATTATTGAAGATGGTGTTATTAAAGGGTCGGTAGTTACATTTCGAGATATTACTATCAGAAAAAAAGTAGAAAAGAACCATTGGGAACTAAGTTTAAAATTAGAGAAACTTGTTGAAGAACGTAATAAAGATCTTACAGACAATAAACAGAGATATCAAAATTTAGTTGAGAGCTTAAGTGACTGGATTTGGGAAATAAATACCCAAGGAAATATCACATATTCAAGCCCACAAGCATTTTCAATAACTGGTTATACTGTGGATGAATTAATAGGAGTGGAATGTTCTTCAATAGTTAGCAAAGAATCCAGCCAAATTATTTCAGGTTTTTTAGATAAATGTTTGCCATTTAATGGATTGGAATTACAGCAAATTCATAAAGATGGCTCGGTCAACTATATAGAAATCAATGGTCAGCCTTTCTTTGATCATGATGGGATATTCCAAGGTTTCAGAGGTATCGCTAGAGACATAACAGCAAGAATAAAAACTCAAAAGGAACTACAGAAAAGTGAAAAAATGTTCAGGGCAATTTTTGAACAGGCTGCTGTTGGTGTAGTACAGGTAGAAAGCAAAACTGGTAACATTGTTCAAGCAAACCAGAAATATTGTGATATAGTTGGTTATAACATTAAAGAAATAAAACAGTTAGCCCCACAAAAACATATTCATCCAGATGATTATGATGTTGACAAAGAAAATATGACATTGTTGTTGGCAGGAAAAATTAACCATTTCTCACAAGAAAAAAGATATTATCATAAAGACAAGAGTATCATTTGGGTTAATAAGAGTGTTTCCAGGCTTTGGACCTCTGGAGAGGAGCCAAATTTTCATTTGTCCATCATCGAAGATATTACTGAAAGAAAGTTGATGGAAGAAAAACTGCACCAAGCAATGTTAAATGCACAAACTGCTAGTGATACAAAAAGTGCTTTTCTAGCCACTATTAGCCATGAGATTAGAACTCCCCTAGCAGGTATACTGGGTATGTCAGAGTTGTTAATCAGCAAAAAACCTCAAGATCCAATATTGAGCTATGCTAAAACTATAGAACGTTCTGGAAAAATTTTATTAGCTATTATTAATGATGTGCTTGATTTTTCAAAGATCGAAGCTGGTAAGCTGGAGTTGGAAAGTATTCCATTCTCTCCAAAAACTATTTTAGAAGATATTCAAAATTTATTCTACGAAAGTGCTGTTAAAAAAAATATCAAATTTAACTACGTGGAAAATACAACTCTGCCATACACTCTCATAGGTGATCCAACTCGTTTACAGCAAATTTTAATGAACCTGACTTCAAATGCTATAAAATTTACATCTCACGGTAAAGTGACTATTTTTACCAAATGGACCAGTTTGGGTGAAAGTTATGGAGAGATAGAGTTCCACGTAAAGGATGAAGGTATCGGAATACCAAAAAGTAAGATAAGAGAGCTTTTCCTTCCTTTTGAACAGTCAGATAACACAACGACAAGAAAGTTTGGTGGTACTGGCTTAGGCTTAGCAATTGTTAAAAATCTAGTAAATCTAATGAAAGGTAGAGTTGATGTATATAGTCGTCCTAATGAAGGTAGTGACTTTCAAATTGTTATTCCTAGTAAATTGTCTTCACAACCTCTTATAGAGCTAAACTCAAATTCGGATTTTGTGACTAATGTAGTCCAAGAGCAGATTGCTGGGGCTAAAGTATTATTAGTTGAGGACAACACAACCATTCAGATGATTGTGTCAGAATTTTTAAAAGAAGTTGGCCTAGATGTTGATCATGCTATAAATGGTCTTAAAGCTGTTGAGATGTCAAACAAAATAGAGTATGACATCATTTTTATGGACATACAGATGCCTGAAATGGATGGTTATGAAGCAACACAACTAATACGTAAACAAAATATTAAATCAAAAAAAATACCGATTATAGCTCTAACAGCACATGCTATGATAGAAGAACGTGAAAAATGTCTTGCTATAGGTATGAATGACCATTTATCAAAACCAATTGATAAAAACCAACTGTATTTTATACTATCTAAGTGGATTAAATCTAAAAAGCTCTCCATAACTTCGCAAGATACAAAAGGGGATGCTGTTAAGTGGGATTCTCACAAACTGCCTAAAACTACACCAAGCTTTAATGTATCTAATATCTTAAAAGATATAAATGGAAACAGGTCTTTGCTTCACTCCATTCTACACTCATTTTATAAAGATTTTTCCAATAGTGTTAATGAGGTTAAAAATTGCCTCAATAGTACAAATAATGAAAATATTATTCATATACAAAAACTTCTCCATTCAATCAAAGGGGTGGCAGGAACAATATATGCGTACCATTTATATGATTCTACTGATACATTAAAAAAAGCCATACAAAAAGGAGAAGATAAAGAGCAGGTACAAAGAGCATTATATGACTTTGAAAACTCTATGGGTCAGGTTTTGATAATGGTATCTAACATACTAACAACAGAAAAGAAAAAAGAAAGAATAAACAATAAAGAAGACCCCTTTTGTTTAAGAAGTATTGAACCTGTTTTGATTGAACTTAACGGACTAATTGCTAGTAACGATTTTAATTCTTTCAAATGTTATGAAGAGTTGAAGCCTCTAGTACAAACAAAAAGAGATGCTCATGATTGTCAAATGATAGGTGACTGTCTAGATCAAATGGATTTTGTTGGAGCAAAATCTGCTCTTGGAAAACTGGCTGCAGCGTATGATATTCATTTTAAAAAATGAAAATAACAAGGATACAAAGTGAGAAAGCTTCTAGTAGTAGATGATGTTCCAAGTAATTTGAAACTTATAGCTGGTATGCTATACAGCCATTACAATATTTGCATTTCATCTAAGGGAGAGGAGGCTATTAAAATTGCAATATCTGAAAAACCAGATCTAATAATTTTGGACATAGTTATGCCTGATATGGACGGGCTTGATATCTACCTTAGTTTAAAAGAAGATAGTCTCACTAGAAATATTCCTGTTTTATTCTATACAGCAAAAGCAATAACAAAAGAGATTGAAAAAGAGCTTATTGATGGCCAAGCATACTACATAACTAAACCAGCAACAAAAACCGATCTTTTAGCTATGATTAACTCAATTATATGAAAAAACAGTTTTTTTTTATTTAAACAGGGGAATTTTAATGGCACTATTTATTGAGTTATGGTTACAGCGTGTAACCGATATTCTTGATCTATCAGAACCCACACAACCACTTAAATGCATTAATAACTCTAGGGAGTTAAAGCCAAAGCTGTCTACATCTATTAAGTTGATAAGAAATTTTCTATCTTGTTCATAACTGGAGACAACGTAAATAAACTCCTTTATAACATTTGAGTCCAACCTCTGCCCCACTGTGATGATCGCTTCTCCAGTATTTTTATCCTCATAAACTCTAAGACTACTGTTCTCTTGCATTGATCTACACCCAATAAATATCTGTTGATTTATCACGTTTCCTAACTTTCACTAACTGCTCTCATTAGTTGCTTTTTGTGTGCCAAAACAGCTAAGTATCTAGATTCTTAAATATTAATGTAACTCAAAGGGTCAGTTTAAATAAAAAAACAGTTGGGCTTAACCAAGCAAAAATGCAAATATTTCCTTATATAAGCAAAATTTTCCCTGAAAACTTAATGGGATATCTAAAATATTTTGCAATTAATGTTTGATCTTTTTTTATTAGGTTGTAGGCTATAGACAAGCAATAAAAATTTATTAAACCTATGAAAGTTGAGGGCTAGAGATGGGCATAACTAAATCGTTTGAGTTATATGTTGTTGAGCAACTCAGCCATTTGGGTGCTGTCTCTTCACGCCGAATGTTTGGTGGTGCTGGGCTATATATTGATGATGTTATGTTTGGACTGCTGGCTGAAGACCTGTTGTATCTTAAGAGCGACAATAGCAACAAAGAAGATTTTGAGAAAATTGGTCTTAAGCCTTTCCAACCATTTGCTGATAAGAAAATGGTTATGTCCTACCATGAAGCACCAGCAGAGGTGTTGGAAGATAGGGATTTTGCTGTTAAATGGGTGGGGAAATCCATAGCTATTGCCAAAGCAACTAAAAAAAGCAAAAAAACCAACAAGAAAAAAATACGCAACATAGGACCCAAATCTATGGTTTGGTTGAAAAAAGTTGGTATCAATTCAGCTTCTGAGCTTAAAAAACGTGGGGCTGTAAAGACCTTTTTAGATATTCGCGGCTCAGGTCAATCTGTATCCCTGAACCTGCTCTATGCCCTATACGGTGCTGTTGAAAATATCGAATCAAGGGATATAACAGCAGAAGTAAAAGCCAGACTTCGCAAAGATGTTGGGTAAGAAGATATTTGACCTGACACGAATATCTGTAAAAACAATATTATTTATTGATTTGTCTGCCTAGATTTTTTTCCACACTGGCAATTTTTCCTGATAGCCTGTCACTAGCGCCATCTCTTACATCCATTTTTATAGATACCGATACCCTTTTACAGTCACTCTGCATTTTATCCAAGCATGATTTAACAACAGACATAACCTCATCATATTCACCCTCCAAGCATGTCCCCATAGGCCCTAATCGATAAGAAACGCCACTTTTATCAATAATATCCAAAGAACGAGAAACATATTTGCTCACACTCTCGCCCTTATCAAGTGGGGTCATGGAAAACTCTAATAAAACACTCATTACAAACTCCCAAACATGGCTAATACTTAAAATTTAATGTTCAAAATATGGTATTTTACATCAAGGCAGCACTAGACTCCATGGCTGTTTCACGCAAATATTTTTTAACCCAATTTAATTGCAATATTTACGGTTTGAAATAAAAAAAATCACACATTTTCTTCATCTATTTAAAACAATTGTGTAATATTGTAGTTAAAAGAAACTTCTGCTAGATAGTAACACTCGTTATAAAAACAAAAATTACCTATTTTGTGAAGTGTTAAAAAAAGGGCTGTAAACTCATGAAATCAGAGCAACAATTTAATGTTTTCACTAGAACAGAAGCCAATCAGTTATCGCAAAAAGATTATAGTGCGAGCTATTGGATATTTATCATCCAAAACATGAACTATCCAGAAATAACCTATGACGTAGATGCCGATATAATATTTTGTCCTGGGTTTATCCCATTTAGAGAGTTGGCTGTTGAAATAATAAATGATCTTGATAGTAGAATGGATGATATCAAAGATTGCCAAGTGTGCACTATGTACTTTGATGTAAATAAAGAGGATGGAATATTTGGTGAACCAGAGAAGTTAAACCGTTTTATATGTAGTACTTGCGCACAAAAAATCTCAGCCAAGGAGTTCTATGAAAGCTATATGGCAATCTGAACTATCTGTTTTTTAATTGAAATTGAACTGGGAGTCATAAAAAATATAGTGGTTTCTACCTCTCTTTTTAACTTCATACATAGCAATATCAGCGGATTTTAGTAGATCTTGCTGGGTTTCACCATTATCGGGAAATATGGCTATACCAATACTGGAGCCAATTTGACAATCATTGCCATCCAATACGAAGGTTTTATCCAGAGTATCAATAATTCTTTGGGCTACAGCTCCTGTCTCTTTTTTTCCCGAAACAACTGATAAAATTGCGATAAACTCATCACCTCCCAATCTCGCCAATACATCAGATTCTCTTAAACAATCTTTTATTCTTGTTGAGGCTTCTATTAATAGAAGATCACCAATATCATGGCCAAGAGTGTCATTTATCAATTTAAAACGATCTAAATCTATAAACAGCACCGCCATTAATGTTCCATCTCTTTTGGCTCTAGCGATAGAGTGATCAAGTAGTTCTGTAAGATACATCCTGTTTGGCAGTTTGGTTAAAGCATCGTTATGGGCGCTATGCTGCAAACGTTCTTGAGTTTTGGCAAGCTCCTCTTCCATATGCCGTCGTTCAATTAAACCTGCAAGAGTATTGGCTGCCGTGGACATAAACGCCTCTTCTTCAGGATTATATTTATGTAACTTGGGCAGATATAGATTGAGAATACCTAACAGAACATTTCTTGAGATAATTGGGACACACAGATGTCCATGTTCGTCTATGCCTTCATATGTGCTTATGAACTGGTGATCAACCTCATTGGAAAAAACTATCTCTTTTGTAGCTGCTGCTTGACCACAAAGGCAGTGACCAAATGCTATACGTGCACAGCTCTGTTTGAGACATTCAGGAAGGTTTTTATTACAAGACATCTTAAGATCACCGCTATCTTGATCGGCGATAAATATTGCCCCTTGGTTGATCAATCCCAGCCATGGAATTGCAAGAATAATATCAAGAGCAATTTCCAACTGTCGGCGTAGAGTCAAGTTTTCAAGCCCGGTTTCCAAAAGTGCGCTTATGGCAATACGGGAGCTGATTTCCCTGATCTCACGATCTTCCTCTTTTTTACGGGCAGTAACATCAAGTACAGTGCCAATCATGCGTAGAGGTTTTCCATAATTGTCACGTACAACCTCACCACGTTCTAGAACATATCGTTCATTGCCATCAGGCCAGACAACACGATGTTTTATCTGATAGTTTTGGCTCTCATCCTCCAGAGTTTTGTTGATTATAGCTTTAACCTCATCTCTATCTCCCGGATGAACAGCTGACATAAAAAGATCAAAATTTGCTTTGGTCGATTTAGGATCAAGGCCAAATATCCTGAAAATCTCATCAGACCAAAAAAGTGTGTCACTGGGAATATCCCAATCCCAGCTACCGGTTTTGGCTATTTTTTGGGCGCTGATAAGGCTGTCATATTGTCCACGGAGCCAACTATTCTGTTCTCGTAATGAGGTCACCTCTTGCTTATACTTGGAGATTATTTTTTCATTCAACCTCTCACCGGAACCAGAGGCTTTGGGTTGTCCAATTCTATATAACAGATTATTGGCCCGTAATAGTAGTTCATCATCATTAATGGGCTTATATATAAAGTCGTCAGTACCATATTTAAAACATCTATTTATATCTGTTTGTGAATGTTGAGAGCTTATCATGATAACTCCCATATCATGGCTTGCTCTTAGCTTTTGTAATATTGAAAGCCCGCCCTCTCCAGGTAGCTCATAATCCAGGATTACAAGATCAATTTCACTCTGGCGCAATAGATCCCACATCTCATCATCAACTAAAGACCAGTGAGCATGAAAACCATCTCTTTCAAAAATTTTTATCAAATAATTTCGAAAAATTGGATCATGATCAATAATCAGTACATTTTTTTTGTTTAAAAGCATAAAAAACAGGGAATAATGGCAATCTGAATAGTTGTTATACAGTTATTACTACAGTATATCCATATATAACAAAAACCACCATACAAACAGTGAAAATTCTTTTTTGGGAACCCAGATTGCGCAGACAAAAGCCGCTATCACTACGGTAGATGATTTTTACATCCGGCCTCGCTAGACGTAAACGACCAACCAGCCATTTTAAAATTGGACCTCATCTCAATCAAACTGGGATTTGAAGGTATCAAACTCTTCTCTGAGTTCATTCAACTCTCGGCGCATTTCTGCCACCTCTTCGGATAGAGTTCCTGTTCTTGATATGGGGGCTGGGGCGATTTCTGGTGACAGATCCGGTTCACCCATGAATAAATGAGCAAAACGTGGCTCTTTGCGTCCTGGTTGGACAGGAAGCTTTAGAACCCAGGCCATTGGCTCATCTTCCTGTTGAAATAAAAAATGCTTTCCTTTTTCAAGAGAATCAAGGGTGCTTTGAACTTCCTCTATTTCCTTGAATGAATGCAACCTCTCACAACGGGTGCGTATTTCTCCCATAGTTTGCGGTCCACGCAACATAAGTACGGACAATATTGCCTCTTCCTTGGGAAGAATTTCAGATTTTTCACGAAAAAAATGTCCATATTTAGTAACCCGGCTTCCACTAATATTCATGACCAATCCCTTTTCTCGTAAACTTTCTACCCCTGCTAATACCGTCTCCTGATCCAGGGTCATAACTGGATTACGGTTTGACTTTTGATTGCAAGCACCAACTATGGCATTGATGGATAAGGGGTAGAGGTCTGGAGTTGTAAGTCTTTTCTCCAGCAACACTCCTAAGATTCGAACTTCTAATTCGTCAAGGGGAAACACGATCAATCAACACCTCTTTGTAGTCATGTTTAATAAAAACACCTATTTATTTCAAAAGGCTTCAAAAATCTCAGCCTTGATCATAATAACACATTTATACACGGCAACCAGCAAAGAAGAGACTTCCAACCAGTTTGTATCTTATATCCTAGATTCAGTAGTTATCGCCAAGCACTTAACGCAATCTATTGATTTAACAGTAATATCAGTGAAAAGTCTTGACACCAGCAAGGTGCACAAGTACTTCATATGATACTCCTGATAAACCAATATCTTACGCCTTGCATGCATGCTAATTATCTAATATATAAGATTAAAGACACATCTCGTTGTAGGAGGGTTATTATCACTCAAATTTGTTGTTCAGAAAATTGAACCTGTATCAGAACTTAAAATATTACATTTTAGAACCAATTTCTGCGAAACCCAATTTGAAATAGATGGATAGAATCAGAAGCGTCACTTACACTGATTCCCTGATACCTTATAGACATGGTTTCATATCTAGCACCTAACTGAAAATTAAAACCACTATCGCTATTGGATGTTGTGCCAGTGGCCTTCATGCTAACTCTGCCGATACCAACACCGATGAAAGGTGCAAAAGACTTGTCCTCATTAAAGGTAGTAATAATATTCAACATCAAAGGGGTAGTTGTTAATGTGTTTGTTGATATTTTATTCTGGAAATACGATAATTCAGTTTCCAACCCCATTGTTTTTGAGAATTGATAGCCAGCAACAAAGCTATAAGCTAATCCAGTATCGTAGTCACCTATTGAGGCTGCGCCCATATTAAGATTTGTGTAAACACCTGTTGTTGCTTTTTCTTCGCTTTTTTCTTCTTCTCCTGCCGAGGATATGCCTGGTATTGAAACAAACAATACAACAGCAAAAAGCAGCGTTTTTATAATTGAGTTGTTCTTCGTGTACGACATGTTCATTGAGATGTCCTTTTTGTTGATGTTTTTGTAGTGAATAAGATACAGATAAACAAAAATACTGACCAGTGTATGTAGGTCATCGGTTAACAGATTTAGCTATGCCACAAGTAATCGCAATAAATCAAAAAGGATCACCACCGTGAACACAATAAGATGTATAATTATTATAGAAAAAATACTCTTCTGTTTCAGTTGTAGCAGCTGTTGAGTCGTAATAGAGAGTACCACTCTCAGTTTTACGGCATCTTAGATCATAGCCACCCGGACAAGCGCTGCCATCTCCCCATTTATAGTTTGTATAATTTGGAGAGCCAATTTGTGAGCAAGAATTAGCCTGTGGGATTTCTATTGTTTTTTGCATACAGAAAAGGTATGCACTAGATATTGGGTGATAAACGTTGTAACCATAATAACAATTTTGTGTTGAAGCCTCTTCACTAGTTGTGCTTGTACTGACAGCTGTACTAGTAGAACTTGTGGTGCTATCCGTAGTTGAAGAACTTGTGGTGCTATCCGTAGTTGAAGAACTTGTGGTGCTATCCGTAGTTGAAGAACTTGTAGTTACATCAGTAGTAGTTGAGCTATCTGTACTAGTTGTGCTTGAGCTGCTATCGCTACTACCGCCACCGATAGCTGCAGCAGCACCTCCCCCAATGGCAACTGCGCCAATACCAATCCATTTTAATGTACTCATACCTGTGGAAGCTGCAGTTGTGGTTGCAGCAGCAGAAGTTGAAGCTGTTGTAGTTACTGACGCTGTCTCTGTGTTGTTCGCAATTGTACTAATAGTATTCCCACCATCAGCAATTTGAATAAACTTATCAGAAACATCACTTTTTTTTTCAGCTTGAATGATCTTGACTTCTTCAGTTGCATAAACTGCGCTTACAATAGGTAAACTCAAAAAAAACAGGATTGGTGACACAAACAATGTAACCCGCTTACAAAGGAACTTAATCAATGTTATTCTCCATATCTTAACTTAATGTTGAAATTCCATTATATTTTTAGATGAAGATTGATCTGATATATATGACTACACAAGCAGTTCAACAGTTTTGGTAGTTGCTTGCGGCTTGCCAGTATCTTCGTCTCTACCAGTCAAGCTGCGAGCGGCAGCAGCTGTTTTGCTAACACCTCCCATAGCTGCTTTTTTAAGACCACCCCAGGAGTAGGAGCTTGAACCACTGTCATTACCAACATTTGCAGCATCATTTACAGCATCTGCTGCAGCAACAACTTGAATAACTGGTGCATTCAGGCAAAACATTATTAGAACCACAAATAATTTAATCCACATTCTCGGCATCTTGTTCAAAGACTTTCTCCTTATGATTTACGATATATTGAAT
>JADFZS010000047.1 GCA_015232405.1 Magnetococcales bacterium
ACTTTTTCATCCATCCCGAATTGTTGCTTTGTTTTACTAATTGCATTGCATAGTTGAGCAATATCTCCAGATTGTATTGTTATTACTCGCTTTCTAGTACCATTCCCAAATGCGACTTTCCATTTATTGAGGCTTAACTCCAATGCCATATAGATTTTTTGATCAGTAGTGGTATCATGTGTTGTATGAAGTGCCTGGTTCATAACTATTTCTCCTTTTGGTTGTTTGATTTTTGTGGAAATTTCAATTTACCATAAAAGAGGTTGAACTGGGCACTTCTTACATAGGATCTACATTTAACGTCATGTTTTTTTAGCTTTTTTTGTTAAATATTGGGCAGTATTAATTAAAAATAGTATTGATTTTTGCTTTTAGTATATACTGGGAATGTTTTAAAAAGAAGGAGGGTTTTATTTATTTAAATTAAAATAGCTATAGGAAGTTGTTTTGTTGGGCATGAATAGTTTTTTTGTAATTGTGGAGTTAAGCAAAGAGTCTCAGAAAATTTGTAAGACCCTTAAACAAGCTCTTTATCAAGTTTATCCAGCAAAGCCAACCCTTTGGGAACAGAACCTCTAGCTGCCATAGCAATAAAACGTGTTTCAGCGTCTGATTGGGCCAGGGCAACTGTTGAAAGCTCTTCTATAAGCTTATTGAGGCTGATACTCCTGCGTTTTGCTTGTGATTTCAGCCTTTTATGGATATCGTCTGGCATACGAATTGTGAACTTGCCCATGTTAGCTCCTTTTGACTTTGTTTTGTATAACTCAAACTGTTATTTAACCAAAATAATTTATTCAAATTTAAGTGACGACAATGCCAAAAGCAGAATCTTTGGTGGCCTTGCTTGCTCCTTTTTTTAATGCAAAGGCTTAAAAAACAAAACCTTGGGCTCTGCCCAAACCCGACAGGGAGATAATCTCCCTGTACCCATAATAATACAAGATTTTTTTTAGAAATTTATACTGATATTACTCCAAAACAATTTTTCACAGTAATTTTTTTTGCAAAGGAGTATTGTAAGCGACAACTATATTGAATGGGGAGTGTAACTGAGTTTTTTTTGAACTCTTTGGGGGTTGGAGATGATAAAAAAAATCGCAGTGGAGCAGTTGCAAGCTGGTATGTTTGTCCACGATTTCAACCATGATTGGAAAGATCCCTGTTGCCAGGAACATGATCCTAACGGTTTTCGTGGCTCGCGTTTGATACATAGTGATGAGGATGTGCAACATATAATAAAACATGGCATCAACACACTGTATATAGATTCCAGCCGGGGTAAAGATGTGGAAGATGCCCAGACTGCACAGGAGGTAATGGCTGCTCTTGAGGCACAAATGCACGCTTTGGCTGATGATGATGGGGAGTTTTCGCCTTTAAAGGTTATATCGTTTGAGGAGGAGATAAAACAGGCGTTTGCAGCTAAAGCACGGGCGCGACAGATTGTCGGTAATGTGCTGGAAGATTGTCGTATGGGTAAGCAGGTGGTATTAGCCCCGGTTCGTGATGCTGTGGAGCAGATGGCAGAGTCTCTTTTTCGCAATCCTGATGCGATACTATCCTTAAGCCTGATAAAAAAGAAAGATGAATACACCTTTATGCACTCGGTAAATGTCGGGGTGTTTTTGATGTCCTTTTGTCGAGCTATGGAGATGGATGCCGATAAAATCATCTCTATCGGCATTGGAGGTATGCTCCATGATGTGGGAAAAATGCGCACTCCTGATGCTATTTTAAATAAAAAAGGTAAGCTAACTCCTGAGGAGTTTGAAGTAATAAAACAGCATGTCATACACAGCAAAAAAATTCTTGAAGATACCTCTGGCATAGATGATATCAGCCTGAAAGTAGCAGCACAACACCATGAACGTTTTGATGGTAGCGGCTATCCCCTGGGTTTAAAAGGAGATGGAATTGATTTTTATGGGCAGATGGGTGCAATTGTCGATGTTTACGATGCCATAACCACAGACCGCTGTTATCACAAAGCCAATTCACCACATTTTGCCCTTAAACGAATGCTGGATTGGAGCAAGCACCATTTCAGCCAAGAGCTTTATCAAAAATTTGTCCATTGTATCGGTATCTACCCCATTGGAACTTTGGTAAGGCTGAAAAATGGCCTGTTAGCGGTGGTTATTCGCCCCAATAAAGAGAGCCTGCTACACCCGGTGGTAAGGGGAATTATAAATTCCAAAACCAAAAAAAAGATACCACCAACCGAGCTGGATTTAATGAGCTATAAAGATAAACATCAAGGTGGTTTTACAATTGTTGGTTCTGAACCTGCCGAAAAATGGGGTGTAAACCCAGCACGTTTTTTAATTAAGCCACAACTTGCCAATTAGGCATATGTCTTAAGCACAGTCTAATTATATAAGAGAGGGTTTGCTTATTGAGTTTGTGCTGAGGATGGAGGTGGTTATGCTACTGTGAATATTTCAGCTAGATTGGCAGTGGTTATTATTTTATGAACATCTCTGTTGGTGTTGATCAGGGATATTTCTATATCATCGCCAACTTTATCTTTTAGTAGCATCAAACAGCCGATTCCACCACTATCGACAAATACTGTCTTTGAAAAATCTACCTCAACAGATTTAACTTCCGCCAGATCAACTTGAAAATCATTTATAGGCTGCCAAACCCGATGGGTGAACATACCATCAACTATAATTTTTAGTTTTTGATCTTCAAAGCTAATTTTACACGGCATGACTAGTCACTCTTTACTTTTACAAATGTTAACAGTTGTTCATATATAGAAATATGCAATATACATCAACAAATCAAACAGTACTAGCAAAAACCATTTATTAACAGATAGAACTTTGCATCAAATTTTTGTTGTATCCGGTCTGTATAGTCCAAGTGTGAGATGATTGCAAACTAAATGTTGAGAACAAATCGGTAATATACAACAAATTATAATTTCTCGCCCCACTAAACATTATAACGGACTTTATTATATAAAAGATAAGGATAAAATAATTTAATATCACAAATAGCAATAAAAATTCAGCGTATGCCCCCTTACTGACTCTTTGCCAAGAAAATATTGCTGGTATTGGTTGGATTGATGGGCTAAGTATGGCTATGTTTTACCATATTTTTGAACCTAGAAACGGCGGTTGGCGGTGCGTGCATGGTGTAAGATATTGGTTTATCTGGTGCATCAGGGGAAATCGCAGTCACCTTGTATGTTAAAGAATAATCAGTTGGGGCGTTTTCCAGTTTTCCACAGGGCCTAAGGCAGCCATATAGCCGCTCCAATGCCCTGTGGTAAACTGGTAAACGCCCCCTACAAAAAAAATCGTTTTTTGCGTGGTAGGCCGTTGTCACCTTGGTCTTGCAGACCGTCAATAAGCTTGGGCCGCCACGCTTTTTCTCTAATTAACCCGAACAGTTGCTTGGGATATAATAAGCCCGCATTTTGCAAGGAAGGGAACAGGAGACCGACCATGAACAAAGAGATTTTTGTTGGAATTGATGTATCAAAAAGCCAGTTGGATATTGGCGTTCGCCCCTCTGAGGACAGCGAACATATTGGATTTGAAAACAGTGTGGATGGCATCACTTTTTTGGTGGAGCACATGAAAACCATCCGTCCAGCTTTGATCATCATAGAGGCAACAGGTGGCCTTGAAACCGCTGCTGTTTGTGCGCTGGCTGAGGCTGAGCAGCCTGTTGTGGTGATTAATCAACGGCAAGCACGGGACTTCGCCAGGGCTACTGGTAAGCTGGCCAAATCCGATAATATTGATGCCAACTCTTTGGCCCATTTTGGAGAAGCACTTCGTCCAGAAATTCGTCCATTGAAAGATACTGAAACACTGGAGTTAACCGCCTTAATGTCACGACGACGCCAAATCGTGGAAATGTTGACTGCCGAAAAAAACCGCATGTTATCTGCGCCAAAATGGACCAAGAAAAACATCAAAACACACATTACCTGGCTGGAAAAAAATTTGGACCAAGTCAACAAAGATCTCCAAAGACTCCTTCGGAAAAGTTCGGTCTGGAGAGAAAAAGATGATATTGTCCAGAGTGTTCCAGGGGTTGGACCAGTAACATCACTTACCTTGATAACTGAACTGCCTGAACTCGGAACGCTAAATCGTAAACAAGTTGCTGCTTTGGCCGGTGTCGCTCCTCTTAATAGAGATAGTGGTATCTCCCGTGGTCGGCGAACCGTATGGGGCGGCAGAGCAGCCTTGAGAGCTGTTTTATATATGGCTACTTTAACTGCCATTCGTTTCAATCCTGTGATTTGCGCATTTTATCAACGCCTTATGACTGCTGGCAAAAAACATAAAGTCGCCTTGACGGCATGTATGCGAAAGTTGCTAACCATACTCAATGTCATGATCAGAGATCGCAAACAATGGCAAACACCTGTGGAAAAAATTGCTTGACAAGCAACACAGTTGCTTATTGGTGATAAGACTTTCCTCTGATATACCAGGAGAATCAATAGCTTGCATCAGGTGCGTGCCGACAACTGCCGTTTCTAGGTTGAAGTACTTCTATTAGCTGCCAACAGGATAATTTTTTAGCAGGAGTGTGTTGGGTTATGCCAACTCCATATTGGTGGGTATTTAGTTATCACCAATAATATTTGAGCTAAAGAACATTGTTAAAACAGAAGGCAAAAAGGCTACGTCAAATTTTGCAATAGATGATATGCCATGCGCCGTGACCAATGACAGCCACCACAGTTTAGTGCAGAAACTTTCTTAATCCCCTTAAAATCATCTGTGTTCTGTATCCAGCTGTAATGGGGCTGCTCAAAACCACTTTTTTTTCTTTTCAGCACATTAGTCGGCAGAGGATATAAAAGTGAATTTACCAAACCCGGTTTACCCCGGCCCAGAAGTTGTGTCCCATGGGTGTTGAGCAAAGGAGCAACTGTTTTTGTTAAATTTATATCAACAAAAGGTGTGCGTAACTCCACCCCATGGGCCAAACCGGACCACTCCATATCACGTAACAGCTGATTTTTTAGATATAGGGAAGACTCCATGCTGGCTATTGCAGAGTAGCTATTTATGTTTTTGCCAGAGTTATCGGCAAACTGACGGATATTTCCCAGGGGGTCCAGTCTATCCAAACCAGCAAGGGTTGCTTCAATACCCAAAAGGTTTGGCAACTCCCAAGGCATAAAAAGACCTCGCTTTAGAAGATATGCCCCTTCCATACTGCCACCATACTCCACCATCCCCGCCAGTTTAGGAGATAATGAGGTTTTTGGTAGTAGAAACCGCCCCATTACCTCTCTTATACCACGGCCCAATCCTGGAATTTTAGCCGGGATGGTAAATAAACGATTTACAAGGGGTATATCATAAAAACTTGGATAGCCACCAAAAAGCTCATCGCCACCAACATCGGTTAAAGCCACCTTGATACCCATCTGTTTTGCTGTTTTACTCACAAACCAACTGTTTATACCGTTAATGGATGGCTGGTCCATATGTTGGATAATTTCTGGCCAATCATCGTTGAAATCTTTAGGCTGGATAATATGGAGCTTGTTTTCCATATCATAATGTTTGGCAACTGTTTGAGCTGCTATTGTGATATCATTGTCTTTGGCATGCTTATCAACAAAACCTAAAGTTACAGTTGGCAGATAGTCCCTACCCAACTCCGCCATCAGCCCAAGCAATACTCCAGAATCGATACCACCAGATAAAAACAGCCCCACTTTTTCATCTGCTTTTAGATGGCTGGATAGTGTGTCTAAAAGAGAGTTGCGAATATACTCCTGAGCCGCCATGACTGAAGTACCACCCTCAGCCTTTTTGCTAAATTGTGCTGGCAAGTTAAAATATTTTTTGGGGGAGCTAATGCCGGAACTATCTATCCACATGCTGGAGCCAGCTGGCAAAGCCTTGATATCACTATAGATGGTAAATGGTTCCGGCACGTAGCCAAACAGAAGAAATCCCACCTCTCCCCCAACATCTCGTTGCTTTGAAATTGCAGGGCTATTTAGCAGCACCTTTACCTGAGAGGCCACACGTATTGATGAGCCATCATCGGCATAATATAACGATCTGATACCATAAGGATCACGGGCCATAAACAGCCCCTGGCGTTGACTATCCCAGATAACAAAGGCATACATACCCCTTATATGGTGAACCATATCTTCACCATATAACTGCCAGAGAGCCAACAAAACCTCGGTGTCTGAGTTGGTTTTAAAATTATACCCCTTAGCTGCAAGGGAGTGGCCCAACTCCAGATAGTTATAAATTACCCCATTAAAACTGATAACATGCCTGCCACCCACTCCCACCATGGGCTGGTTACTGCGTCTATCAAGATCAATTGTGGCTAATCGTCTGTGGCCCAAAGCTACCCGGTTTTGCTTTTGAAACCAAACACCACCATCCGGGCCATGACTCTCCATTGCAGCAACCATGGAGTGGAACTCTGCATGTTTCACCCCTGACCCCAGATCACCATAATTATATATTGCTGCAATTCCGCTCATCTGTTTAGCTTTAATTTAAATTTCATAGCTTTATTATGTTCAACATTAATAATTCCAAATCGTTGTCACGCCCAACCCTATAGCTAGCCACTTTTCTTGTTATATTATTTTTATTATTTTTTAGTGCTCATATTCTAATATTTCGACGTTTTTGCATGATATACACAGACTATTAAACTAACTTAGCATAGTTTTGCAACAAAGACATTAAGTTTTAAGGCAGACAAAAGGAAAAATGACAATAAGATAGAGAGAAGCTATTATTTAAAGGTTGAAAGCAAAAGATAAAATAGAGTGCGATAGCAGGTGGCAAGAAAATGGTTTTTTTATAAAAAGGCTATGACATAAGCCAGAGGAGAACAAAATATCTGCCACCCTTACCGATAAATACCAGCAGGGTAAAAACAAGTAGAGGAGTACGGAAGAGGCCCGCCACAAAGGTTAAGGGGTCTCCTATCACTGGAACCCAGGCCAATAACAGGGAAAAACGCCCCCATTTAAGATAGCTATTTTGTGCAGTTTGCAACTGCTCATTTGTTACCGGAAACCATTTATGATCCCGGTAGCGTAAACAGTAACCACCCAAATACCAATTAACCATGGAGCCAGCGACATTTCCGGCAGTGGCAACACCCCACAACTGCCAAAGATCATAACCACCAGAATAGAAGAGCGCCAACATTACCGCTTCTGATGAGAGAGGAAGAACTGTTGCAGCTAAAAACGCACTGCCAAAAAGACCACTTAAACCCCAATCCATTATAGAGAATTCAAATCAAAAATATACAGTCAAAAGCAAACCTTGGGAGGCCTTGCAGGCCCCCAAACCCCCACGCTTTTTAAATGTAAAAACTTAAAAACAAAGGCAAAACCTTGGGCTTTGCCCAAACCCAGCAGGGAAGTAACTTCCCTGCACCCATACTATTTATTCTTTTCTTTGTTTACAATTTTGGATTGAAATAACTGTAACTGTTAATCCCCAAGCCACAACCCTATATCGGGTATTTATAAACCTAGATTAGGCAGTTGTTGTTACAAACAATATTTTATTTTAATCAAAAATCTGTAATTGCAACAAAATCATTTACTTAATTATGCTGAAATCTGTGCATACTCTTGATGATCGCGTAATCTACCACCACCAACACGGGATAACGACCACAGACGAATTGTGGTTTCTCCAACTCTTAAAATCGAGCCATCTTTTATTGCTGTTGGCTCTATTATCTTTTTTAAAGATTTCAAGGTGGGGCTGCCCTCCTCCAACCATGTGCCATTTTTAGAGCCTAAATCCTCTACCATCCAACCTGAGCTTTGGTTGAAAAAAATCCGACAGTGGTTTCTTGAGACAGTTTGATCTTGCAACTGGACCTGGATGGATGAAAAACTGGTACTTTTCAAACCTCGCCCTATACAGTACTCCACAGGGTTGAGTTGATGATAAAAAAAATCGTAGCCGTTAAGACCCTTTTCTTGAATATGAAATATAAAACCCTGACTTTCCATAACCTTAAACCTCTGATTTAGTTACATTATTTTGCACTACTCAGATTAGAAAAAAGCAAAATAGATACCAAAGATAAAAAAGAGAATAAAAGGGTGTAGTGATGGGTTTTGTACCTATTAGGGTAAATTTACACCGTTTGAAATTGACCAACGGGATATATAGACCCACAGGGAGGCAACCGTGGATATGGCAGTCAACCAAATTTGCATTGTAACAACAGGTTTTAACTCAACAAATTGACTGCTCAACAAAACCAGCATTATGAGCAGCATCTGCAAAAAAGTGTTGATCTTACTGATGATCAACGGTCGCACCAGATAGACTTTGGCAAGCATTTTAGACAGAATAACGCCACCAATCAAAACAATATCACGGCTAACAATTATCAAGGTGATCCAGACCGGGAGCATCTGGATTAAAGAGAGGGTGATAAACCCCACCATCAACAAAACTTTGTCGGCTAAAGGGTCAAGATAACGACCAAGCTCTGTCTCTTGCTGCCACTGTTTGGCAATATAACCATCGGCAGCATCGGTTATGCTGGCAATAAGAAACAGCCCCAAGGCAAAATTAAAATGCTGGGAAATCAGCAACCAACAAAACAGTGGTGCTGACAGTAGACGAATTAATGACAGGCTGTTTGGAATATTCATAAGATATACAAAAAGCAACCCACACCAAAAAGCTTTTTTAAGCTGGTCAATACAACTGGTAAAAAAATACAAGCCACATAATATCAGCAAGAACCATACAAATAAAGCCAGCCTTGAGCAAAATTTTTATTGCTAAATTCAAGACAAAAAAAAGAGGGGTGGAAAATTCCACCCCTCTTTTTTTACTTCACATCAGGTGATTAACTCACCTTTATATTCATACAAACTTAGAATTTAACTTTAAATTCAGCTTGTAGAGCTTGCATAGCACCGATGTCAACTGTGTCTGAGTCATCAGATGGGCTAACATATAGACCAACCAAGCTGAATGTAGCACCCTTGTCTAGAGTAGTTGTTAGGTAGAGAGAACCACCAAAAGCACTCTTAGAGTTAACGCCAGCATCTTCAACTACAGTTACATAGTCGATTGCTGGTTTAATTGACCAAGAACCAGCTTTAACATTAACACCAACACCAGCACCCATTAGGTTTTGTAGGTTGTTTTTGTTGCTTGTTCCACCGTCACCTGTAGCCCAGCTCTCCATCAATACTGTGCCGCCAGGACCGCCTTGGAACCAAGTTTTTGATAGACCTTGGTTTACACGGCTTGAAGTATAAGTCTCAACAGGGTGGTTGAAGCTCTCTGCTGCATAGAAACCATATGCATTCCAGCCACCAAATCCTGTTTTACCTTTAACACGAAGAGCACCCATGAAACCGCCATCTTCCAATGTATCGGCTACTGTGCCATCTTGGTCATGACCAAGTTCGTAGATACCTGTACCAGTAAGCTTCACGCCACCCATGTCTGCACCAACAGTCAAAGCAATCCAGTTGTTTGTGCTGTCAGGATATGTGCCGTAATCCTCTTCGATGGCTAAGTGAGCCCATGTACCTTGGTAGCTAATGCCACCAGATTTACCAATAAGGCTAACACCGTATACATTAGCGTCATCAGTATCAGCATTTGCACCAACAGTTGCACCCTCATCAGCACGAACATTAAGAGCAACAGCTGTTACGCTACCGAAGTTCTTAGCCAATAGGATTGTACCATAGGAACCACCGTCATCTTTGAACAAGAACTTGTCGTTGATGCTAAGAGGCATATTACCAGCTTTAACAGTAACACCATAAACCTCAGTCTCCATCCATACACGCTTAACATCCATAGCACCGTCGGAATCTTGAGCGTTACCAGCTGTAGCACCCTCGATTGTGTCGCTGCTACCTAGGATACGTGTGTGCAAGTGAGCAGAAGTTTTGTCACTAATTTTAGCGTTGATGTCAACCTGCATACGCTGGAACCAACCCTGTGTATCGTCAAGAGCATCGTTCTCTGTCAGAGTTGTGTCTTGGTTTACAGCACGCATCATGTAGTAACCACCAATTTTTACATCAGCAGCATTTGCCTGTGGAACTGCAACCAATGCAGCCATTGCTGCAGCACCGAGAATTAGAGATTTTTTCATGTAACTTTTTTCCTTTTATCTAGTAAGTATCGAACCGCATTAAAGTAGTAGCAACTAATTTTCTACAGCCCCTAAAATATTTGTGTTACTGTTTTTTTACTTTCGTTAACAAACTGTTAACCTTGTGTTGCCTGTTTGCAACTTGATGTGTGTTCTTTTCTACACGCCAGCAAGAACCAAGTCAAGAAAAAAATATACAACTGTTTTTACCCAACTAATATCACCTACTGTTATAGAAACTTAAACATAAACAGACGCTGCATTCTGTGGTGAGATTATAGCAATGGCTGTGCCAGCTGCTAAAAAACAACACTATGCGCCTTGTATCGTTTTGATATGTTTAAAATTTTTAAGATTATGATATTTATGACACACAATAGAAATAACCGTCACAAGATTGTCACAGGGTAGTTAACGGTAGTTTAGATCAGTATTTTATTGTGTTATTTTTGTTGAAAATAAAGACAAAAATAACACAAAAAAAAATTTATCCTTGTGATAAAAATGTGTCGAGATTTTGAAAAAAGCCTAAAAACCGGATAAATTTTTTCTAAATGTAGAGAAATTTTTTTTATGCAAGGCAATCTGACAGCATTATTACATCATCAAATTAGTGGGCTATTTAAAATCACACAGTCCGAAGCTCTGGTCACAGCAACATAGAGACATTGTAGCGCCTCCTGTCGGTTGGGATTGGCGAGAATATTTTCTGAATCTACAAATACATTGTTAAATGTAGAGCCTTGGGAGCGGTGGACCGTAATCGCATGACAGGGCCTTAAGTCTGCAAGGGAGTTTTTCAAGTTCCAAAAGTCCCACCACTGTTTTTTTCCCGCCCTTGCCTCTTGGGCCAGCTGACCAAGACGTTTTTGAATGTGGACCACCTGGGAGGCATCCGGTATATAGAGCGTCACCTCACCTTCACTGTCAAAAGGTCGGAATATCACCTCCCAAACCGGCAACGGCTCTTCATGCCAGGGGTGGTTGGTCTTTACACAGCTCAACACCTCCCCCTCACTGTCGGTGTTCAATACAAGTTTGGTCTTGCTTTTTGCCACACGTTTATGCACAGCATCGGCGGTTACGGCTCGCTCAGTTGGTATAAAAGGTTGGTTTGTTGATCTATCAACTAAAAAGGAGCGAATTTGATCGTTAAAATAGTTAACCTTCTTGTTGGTCCATGAAACAACCCTGAAGGCATCCCGGTCGTCACGATACCGCTGTTGGGTAAAAGCCCCGGGAAACCATTTTTCAAAACGGTGGCCCGGCATTAAAAACAGCCCGGACTTGCTACCTGCCTCTGAGACAAAACCCCGTACCGCAACCCTACCCCCAGTTATCATTATATTACGTATGGCAGCAGATAGATCAATTATGGGGTTGTCGCCCTTCTGGCGGATGATCTTGGTTAAATCAGCTCTATTGGTTATGGAAAAAGTAGGAGAGCTGGACTCCCCCACAGGAGGTAGCTGCACCGGATCACCGACAAAAATCACCTGGGTTGAACTCTGTTGCAAAGCGTTGTTGATGGTATTGAACAGCTCCTCTCCCACCATGGAGCACTCATCAACAATCACCAGATCATATTTATCTATTTGAGCAGCTCTTTTTTTCCTTAAGATCTGCTGCTCTTTTTCATAGCTCAACACCAAACCCAAAAGTGAGTGTATGGTACCCGTATCAACATCCAAACCACCTGCCTCTGCCATTCTATCCAACACCCGTACAGCTTTGTTGGTGGGTGCTGTTAAAATTACCCGTACATCACTGTGCAGACCTTTTACAAACTCGGTTATGGTGTAGGTTTTACCTGTTCCGGCATAGCCGGAGAGCAAAAAATATTTTTTACCACCAAGTAGAGGCTCAAAAAATTCATCCATCTTTTCAATAGCCAGCTCTTGATCTATTGTGGCTAGTTTAAAATTTTCGTCATTCACTGTTATCTACACCATTTGATATATACAAAAACGGCTATCATCCAAGCCCAACTGGCTATATTCATGGCATAAACTGCCAGCAATGGATTATACTGTCAAATCGAGATTTGGGTTTTCACCTTAATTTACAAACGAGAGCTAAAAAAATGAGTGACAATAAAGAGATTGAGAAGGAGATTCGCAAGCAGCAGAAATTTTCCATGGCAGGAGCCATCGCCCAGGCTGGTGGTGGTGGTATGTTAAAAGGTGCTTCTCCCATTCCAAGGTTGGATCAGGCAAAAAACCAACTGATAGATATTATCAAAAAACAGTGTCCCGATCCTTCCGGTGCTCTAAAATCTATTTTAGGTCGGCGGATTAAAAACTCCACCCCATTAATAGAGAGACATCTAGATACCCCCCAATCGGCCTTGATTGAAATACTGCAAAATATATTGGAGAGTGACGGGGTTCTCTACGAATTTGTTCGTCAGGTGGATATGCGGTGGGGTGAGATGTATCAGGAACGTCCCCACTTTCAACAACCGGGGCAGACCCCCCACCAAGATGATGAATATACCCACGAATCTGTTAAAGCCGATTTAACAACCCTTCTTGAGAGGGTTCAGCAGACATTATGAGCGACAAACAGCGGGCTTTGGTGGTTCTATCAGGTGGTCAGGACTCCACCACCTGCCTCTATTGGGCTTTAGACCATTTTGGCAAAGATAGTGTGGAGACCATAACCTTTGATTATGGGCAACGACACATAATTGAGCTTAAGTCTGCTCAAAAAATTGCCTCAATCGCCAACGTTGCCAACACTGTCATTCCCATCAACAGCTTTGCTGCCATGGGTGGTAATGCCCTGACCGATACAGATATCAAGGTTGACAACAGCCTTGAAACAGACACCCAGCTACCCAACACTTTTGTACCGGGGCGTAATCTGATTTTTTTAACCTTTGCTGCAGCCTTTGCCTACAACAAAAATATCCACAATTTAGTCACAGGAGTAGCCCAAACCGACTATAGCGGCTACCCTGATTGTCGCCAGAAGACCATGGAGGCTTTGGAAAAAACCCTTAAGCTGGGTTTGGAGTGCAAGATAACCATCCACACCCCGTTAATGTTCAAGTCAAAAAAAGAGACTGTTATCATGGCAAAAAAACTGGGGGGACTATCTGCTTTGGCCCATAGCCATACCTGTTATAACAATCAATACCCCCCTTGTGGCAGCTGTCCGGCTTGTCAACTCCGGGCCAAGGGTTTCAAAGATGCTGGTATAACCGACCCCCTACTGCAAAAAAACCATGGCTGACTCACTATTATATACCGTCGCAGCCCCCTTTGAGGCGGCTTTGCGAGTACCATTTCTACCCCAGGTCCATCAATCCCATAATCTACATGGTCACAGCTATTATGCCAGGATAAGGGCGCGACTGCCCAAAGGTTGGTCCCCTTTTCCCGGTGGCGAAAGCCAAGCTTTAAGCCACGCCCTCAACCAGGCAGTTGCACCACTTAACTACAGCTATCTTAACGATCATATAAAAAACCCCACCGATGAAAATCTGGCGCGCTGGTTATGGCAGCATCTTGATATTCCGGGTCTGGAGTCTGTGGGTATTCAAAGCACAAGAGAGAGTGGAGCCGACCTGGCAACAAAAGATATGGCTCATATCTGGCGCAAATTCCGTTTTGAAGCTGCCCATCAACTGCCAAATGTTCCCCAGGGACACCCCTGTGGTCGTATGCACGGCCACGGTTTTGAGATTATTCTCCACGCCCAGCAGGCGATAGAACAAAAAAATATGGGGGTGGACTTTGATCGCCTTGCTCAACTTTGGCAACCGCTACAAAAACTCCTTCACAACCACTGTTTAAACGATATACCCGGCCTGAAAAACCCCACAAGTGAAGTGTTGGCAGCCTGGATTTGGCAAAAATTAAAACCCCAACTAAAAGAGCTATCCTGGATAACTGTCTATGAAACTGTAACCGCAGGCTGTAACTATAACGGTAAACAGTTTAGAATATGGAAAGAGCTACGTTTTGAAGGGGCATTAAAACTAAACCATGCCCCACCAGGAGACAGCCGTAAGATGCTCCATGGTCATAGCTATTTAACCAGGCTTCACCTATTAGCACCACTGGATGAACTTATGGGTTGGACGGTGGATTATGGTGATGTAAAAGCCATCTTCCAACCGCTATATAAGCAACTGGACCACCATCTGTTAAATGAACTGCATAATATTGAAGATGCCAACCTGGCAACAATACTTAGCTGGATAAAAGCTGGTTTAAAAGATAACCTACCCCAATTAGACCGTATTGATCTCTACGAAAGCCCCGGATGTGGCGCAACCATCTGTTGGGGAGACCAGGGACCGATCTTGCCTATTTAGGGAGAATATCCCTATGTGAAAAAATTTTATTAGCTATAAAAAATACAATATACTGAATAATATATGAACGGAAAATTACTGGTAATCGGAACCCCCATTGGCAATATTGGCGATCTTGGCAGACGTGCTTTGACGGCCCTTGGTGAGGTTGACACATTGGCTTGCGAAGAGCCAAAAGAGACCAAAAAGCTCTATTTCCATTATGAAATCCCCTTTCCCAAACGGTTTATCAAGTGTAATGAAGGTAACGAAAAAGCCTCTGCCAACGGTATATTAAAACTGCTGCAAAATGGCGAAACTGTGGGGCTGTGTAGCAGTGCTGGTATGCCCGGCATTAGTGACCCCGGCTTTCGGGTGGTTGCTGTTGCGGTTGAAAACAGTATTGAAATCGATATCATCCCCGGACCATCAGCCATGACTACCGCTCTATTAGGCTCCGGTCTACCCACTAGTTCCCATCTTTTTCTTGGCTTTCCCCCACGAAAAGCCATCAGGCAAAAAAAGCTATTGGAGGCAGAAAAAACCACCACACACACCTTGATTTTTTATGTCTCTCCAAGACAGATAAAGGAGTTTTTACAAATTGCCCTGGATATTCTGGGTGATCGGGTAGCAGGGGTTGGCAAAGATCTGACAAAAAAATATCAACATTTCTACCGAGGCAGAATTTCAGAAATTCTCCAAGAGTTTGGTGAGGAGGAGTTTAAAGGGGAGGCTGTGGTGGTTATTGCCGGGTTTAGTAAACGCAATACCGATGATGAGCAAGACGACCACCCGTTTAACCGTCTACCTCCCCCCCGGCGTTCATCTTGATTTTAAGTTAGCCCACGGGCCTGTAACACCGCGACTATATTTACATAGGAGACCATGGACTCCATCTCTTTTATCTCCAACCTGATAGCAAACTCCTGCTCAACGGCAAAACAGATATTGAGGTGAGCCAAGGAACCCCAACTAGCAAGAGTATCCATGCTTGTTGATTCATCAATTGATTGGGCATCGACATCCAGAACATCACCCATCAACTTTTTTATCTTATCTTCCACTAACTGCTCCTTAATAAATATCAACAGCATCTACAGATAAACCACAGAAGCTAACAAATATATCTACAACCACCATCAATAACCAACAGATATCACTCTTTATAACAGAACTCCCCATTTTTAGCCATCTCTTGGGCAACCTGCAGGACATCTTGGGTTTTTAACAATATCATCTCCATATTGCCAATATTAACCTGCCTCCAGCAGCCGGGTTTGGCTTTAAGATGGGGAATCATCTTGCTAACGGTGCGCCGTTTAGAGAGATAGGGGTTGAACAGCCTGGTATTGGTCTGGACAATCTCACCTGTGGCTGTTTTGGACTCTATGGTGTAGCTCTGGCTGGTAAATGGCGATATAGCCATCATCGGCTCTAATATCTCCTCCATGGCGTGGTAGACAATCATGGTCTCCACCCCGGTTCCCAAAAGCAGGGAAGAGCCACCAACATCTATAACCTTTTTATAGGGGGAACCTTCACCACATGGGGTGGTGGTCAGGTGGTGTCCTGCACATAACTCTTCTGCTCTGGCCCCTTTGGCAGCAACTGCATGGGTGGGATGTTGGCTACGTACAACCCCTGGATAACGACGAAACAGCTCAGTTATCAACCCCATTTTTGAAGGGGTCAACCGATTGTCAAACATAATATCAGAATTGACCCAATCAATAGCGGAACCGACAAAAGGCAGGGTGGACATGAGCATGGTTCCTGATGGACCCAAAAGCAGTTGCATCTGCTCTATAATATCAGAGGGTCGCCCGGTAAAGGTGGCAAAGCAGTCCATGGAAGAGCTGACCATAACGGTATCACCCTCCTTTAGACCCAACTGCACCAAGGCCGCTTTGAACTCCTCCACCCCAAAGGCATAACGGTGACGTAAATAGGCCAGTCGCCACTGTTTATAGCGACCCTTTATCTGCTGCTTCAACCATGGGGGAAGGGGAATAGCCATCTATCACATCACCTGTTTGCAATCATCTGGTTAAACCACCCTTCCAAGAGATCGACCCTATTATCCCAGGTGTTTTGCAAAGCCACCTCTTGACGAGATGTAGGAGTTCCCACCCCACCATTTTGCAAACCCTCAGCAATGGCTCTCTCCCAGCTATCAACATCGTCTGCCAGTTGCACCACATGGGAGAACTCATCGACAATCACCTGTTGGGGACCAGCCACTACAGGCAGCCCAGTTGCTAAAAATTCATGCAACTTGGTGGGATAACCGTGTACTACCCAGTTTTGTTCCTCTCCCTTTTGAGCTTTGGTGATTTTATAACATATGGTCAATATATCCATATTATTGACATAAGCTGGCATCTCATCTCCGGCTTTGCGACCAAAATAGTGGACATTGTTACGATCCAATAGTCGATGCCACTTATCACGGGCCGTAACTATAGCTTTGTCATTGCCGTTTAGATATACCGGACCCAAAAACACCCAGTGCCAATCTGCTCGCCTTTGGCTTATGGCAAGCACCATATCAAAATCAATTTTACCATTTATCGCCCCCACATAACCGATACGGTGGTGGGGTACTTTTGCCAGATCATCTGGACAAGGCAGGCCAATACCATTTTTAAAAGCCACCGAGTCAGCACCGTTGTTCAACACCCGACCTTTTGTTGCTCCCTGCCCCGGTAGGTTATCTAAAATACCTTTTGATGATGTGGTGATTAAATCCGCCCTATTGATCAGAGCCATCTCTCGCTCTGCCAATACATCCTGCCAGTTTTCCATCATGTTATAGGTATCAAAAACATGATAGACCACATGGCTAGGCTGTAACCACTCAAGCCAGGGTTCAAAAATAGGGTGAAACAGCATAACAATAAGCCCATCACCATCCCCTGCCCCAACAGCCTTTTTAAGACCCAAAGCGTGACGACGAGAAACCCACCTATCCCAAGCCGGAAAACGAGGCCAGTGAGGAGCCAGACGGGCCGGATAGTCAACCAAAACATTATCACGGGCAACAAACCGCCCAAACAGCGGAGATTCGTTCCAAGGTTTGGTATGCCGCTCCCAAAAATTAACCGGCCCAAAACTATAAACAACAGGCCACCCCCGTTGCCCCATACGACTGAGCAACTGCTGACGACTCAACCAATGGTTCCACCAAGCATGGGGAGCAAGGGCAATTATGGGGAGGTGTTTAGGTGTTGAATTCATAGACCATCAATATAGCCTGTTTGTTGATTGAATGTCCATATCAACGCCAGTAAGCAATATCAATATCAATGAGGCTGCTTTCATCTTGTGGGGGGTTGCAGCTGTTGTTGGTGTTTATGCCTAGTTTTTGGGTTTTTTGTTGGTTGTTGGTGGTGCTGGTTATTGATACTACCCACTCTACGTTTTTACCTGCAACACCCCAATCGGTTGCATAACACCCGGCAGTTTGGGGGCAGAATGCTATTGTTAGAGAGCCAGCGTTGATAATTGTGCGGTTTATGGTGCTGCGTCCTTGAGCATCGGTTGTTGCTCCGGTTATCTCATGGGGCTGACATAGTGTGGCAACCATTTCGCCCAGGGTGATATTGATAGCTGTGTGGGCTAGATCATCCAAGGCATATGCGTTTGCCAATTCGGTGACTATATCACCCCGGCTTCCCTGTATCCGGGCAATGCTCGCTGCCAAAGTTGCCAATATGGTCATTATAATTAGGGCAGATAACAAAAGAGCACCACTCTCTTTTTTGTTATCCATTAAACTAGACACCTTGGCCCACATAGAGATAGACAGCACTGCTTATGGGCAGGGTTGCTACATCCTCACCATTGAATGTACTAAAAATGGTCATTTTCATGGTGACAAGACAGCCGGATTTATCGGCGTTTGTCGGATATGAAAATTCAATATTGTTGACATTTTGCAATAGGGTTTTGCTGGGGCCACCATCTATCTGCATTAGCAGGGTATCATCACCATAGGGGCTTGGAGCAAATAACATTGACTCTCCCCGGCTATTGATAAATTGCAGGGAGTCTACCCCGGTTGGTTGGCTTAAAGTATCACAAGAGCTATCTTGCAACTCCACAACCATCCTGCTGATAGCCAAATGACCACCATCAACCAAGGAAGATATGGTTTTGGCGGTAAAATAGGCATCAAACCCTTTTGCCATGGCTCTGGCTCCGGCCCCTGTTAATATTGCGATTAGCAGCAGAACCAATATCATCTCCAAAAGGGTAAACCCTATCTGACGAGCATGGTCCAGCGTTTTGCCAGGATGGTCTCCTGGGAGGCTATCTTTATTGTGATGAAAACACATTTATATCTCTCATCGTTATAGGGGGAGCCACTACATGATAGGGAGCTGTTATTACTGTTGAATAATCCCCCTTGTACCTCGACAATTTTTTCAAATACAAGAGGACCACCAAGATCAATCTGAAGGGTCTCATCCACCACCCCCACAAAACCCGATCCTCTTTGCACCTGATTGGCTATTTGACTCATACCCTCCTGGGCCAATAGTTGCCCTTGATGTATTTCACTTACCTCTTGGGCAGAGGTGATCGCTATATTGAACAGGGGTAACAGACCTACAGCCACAATAGCCAAAATCACAATGACAAAAACAAGCTCGATGAGGCTATAACCAGAACAGTTCTGTAAATTGCAAATTTTCATAAAAAAACAACCGCCCCACTCTCACCAACAACACGTAAAGCGGTGGTGTTACCTTCAAGCTCCAGCCCGATATCGCTATCCTGCAAACCCGGATCTCCATAGGGGTCAAAAACAACTATAAAAGTGTATATTGTCAATCCTGTCAGTGGTGTGGAGGTTTTTACAACCGAGCCTGAGGAGTCGGTTATCAGATAGCTATCATGGTTTGTTGAATTTTGAATGGTAACGGACTCGCCACGGCTTAAAGCCATGGCTCTGGCAAGATTTATATCGTGGGCCAAATTTTCACGGTAGCTATAGATGGAAATACCAACTCCAGGCCATCTAGCAACTGCTATGACAGATAAAATACCGACCAAAACAATGGCTAAAATTAGCTCTATAATGGTAAAACCTCCGGAGTTTTTACACTGAGACAAAATATGGCCCTACCAAGTAGGGGTAAGGGTTGCTTTATCGGTAGTGGTCTCGCTGCTGTCTACGGTGATGCTGTATGTGGTTCCATCCTTACCTGTGTGGGTAATGGAACTGCCGGAAGCGGTCCAACCAACAGGGTCGCCATCAAAGGTTGCCAGAAGTGTTGCCCCGTCGGAGATCACGGTTTTTGTCACTCCTGCTCTGTTGGAGGCAAAATTAATGGCAGCCGCTGACTGGGCAGCAGCATAAACGGCATCGGCGGATGAAATTTCTGCCTGGGTGCTTAAATCGACAAATTTTGGTGCTGCAACCACAGATAAAATACCCAAAATAACGATAACCAAAATCAGCTCAATAAGGGTAAAACCAGAAGTTGGATTACAGCCTCTTTTTTCTCTGCCACCTATAATGCAAGTTTTCAATTTATCCCTCCGTTTCTACCACTGCCCCCTTTGATAAAACAGATTAAGTTGAGCATTAAAGAGATATGGAAGTCAAGGACAACATTTTGCATAAAGTAATATTATAAATCAGGTATTTAGTCGAATCACTTTGGAGATAGATTTATAAAAATTCAGAGATTTTTTAAGATTTTTATTATTTTTACGACAACTATATTTGTTTAAACCGAAGGCAATATTGATCAATTTGCCAAGCCACCACTGCCGAGATTCCAGAGTGGAAGGAAAATTCCCATAGCCAAAACCAACACCAAAACAGCTAAAAACAGTAGAAGAATTGGCTCAATGGTAGAGCTTAATCCCTTTATCTCATAATCCACCTCCTGCTCATAAAATTCAGCCACCTCATCCATCATATGTTCAAACTGTCCTGTCTCATCACCCACCGCCAACATCTGCAAAACCAAGGGGGTGAAAATCTGGCTTCTTTGGGCTGCTTTCACCAGGCTTTCACCACGGGAAACACCAAGCCTGATGTCTGCCACCCGTTGGGCCAAAAAACGATTATTTACCGTGGATTCAACTGCAGACAGTATCTGCACCATGTTCATGCCGGATCTACTGCCCAAAACAAATATACGGGAGAGCCGAGCCAGGATGATTCTATGGAGCAATGGACCAACAATAGGGATTTTAAGAACTGCCCTGTCGTAAAAAAGCCTACCTTTGGGTCTTTGCCAAACAGACCTGCCAACAATAATTAGAGCTACCAATATAGCCAGAAGCAGAGGAGCATAGTTGCGGGTAAAATTAGAGCTAGCAACAAGAATTTGTGTGGTTATGGGCAGCTGTGAGCCAAATTTGGCAAATAGATGGATAAAAGCTGGTATCACATAATAGTTGACCACACCCATAGCCACAATGACCGTTAGCACCACAAATATCGGATAACGCACAGCGTTGGTAATACGCTGACGGGTGATCTTACCACTCTCCAGATAGTGAAAAATCTGGGTAAAGGCATCTTCCAGCTTCCCCATCTCCTCACCAACCCGAACCACCTTGACAAAAAATTTATCAAAAATTCGCGGATGCTCACCAAGGGCTACAGATAGTTCATGACCTGCTTCCAAGTCGGCAACTATTTGTTTCATCACATTTTTCAATGTGCTATTTACTGTGCTATCTATCAACCCGGTAAAGGCACGAACAAGAGGAACACCAGAGCGAGTAAGAGCAGCCATCTGGCGGGAGAAGACGATTAAATCATCCACACTCACTTTATTTATACCGGGTAGCCAGCTCCAATCCACCCTGCTGTTTTGCTTGATTTCAGCAATTGTCAGGGGCACAATTCCCTGGTTCTGTAACTGGGCAGCAATATACTCTGGATTTATTCCATCCATCTCACCTGCTACACGCTCACCTGCGGCCCTTCCTACATATTGAAATCTCGCCATGATTACTCTTTTTCACTTTGCAAACTGCCCAAAGACTCCTCCTGGGCATCAGTGACCAGCCCCATGGCATCACCAAGGGATATTATACCTTTTACAGCCTGCTTTAAGGCCACAATATGCAAGGGGATAAAACCCCCAGTACGGTTTGCCAACTTAACAAACCTATCAAGTTTCTCTTTACGTAGGGCATCTGCCAAATCACCGTTCATCTCCAACATCTCTACCAGTGCTATTCTGCCCAAAAATCCGCTGTTGTTACAGTGGGAGCAGCCGGAGCCATCTTGAAAATTGAACGTGGTAGGGTCAACATCCAGATAGGTGGATATAGCCTTTTTTTCTTCAGGTGTTGCTACTCTGGTTTGGGCACAATATGTACAGACTCTGCGAACCAGACGTTGAGCCAACACACAACGTAGTGCTGCTGCCACTGCATAACCCTCCAGCCCCATCTCAATGAGGCGAACCGTAGTAGCAACTGCACTGTTGGTGTGAAGAGATGAAAAGACCAAGTGACCAGTTAATGCAGCTCTTATTGCTATACGGGATATCTCCTGATCCCGCATTTCACCTATCAATATTATATTTGGGTCTTGGCGTAAAACTGTGCGCAGAATCTCAGCATAGGTCAGCCCGATTTTATTGTGTACCTGCACCTGATTTATGCGTGGCAAACGGTACTCCACCGGCTCTTCAACTGTAATTATTTTACTCTGGGGCTGGTTTAAAAAATTCAATGCCCCGTAGAGGGTTGTTGTCTTACCACTACCTGTTGGACCTGTTACCAACACCAGCCCTTGGGGGCGGCTGATCTGATATTTAAAACGGGTAAGTATCTCCGGCTCCATACCCACCATCTCAAGCTTTAAATTATCCCCGGACTGATCCAACAGCCGTAAAACAACAGACTCCCCATCTTGAATTGGTAGAGTGGAGAGCCTGACATCAATTTTTCTATCTTGTACAGTGACCTGAAACCGCCCATCTTGTGGCAGACGTTTTTTGGCAATCTCAATACCCGCCATCAGTTTTAGTTTAGATACCAAGGCTGGAGCAATCTTCTGCTCCTTGATAAGCTGTTCTGTTAAAACTCCATCCACTCGCATACGGATTCTTATTACATTGGAGTCCGGCTCTATATGGATGTCCGATGCGTTTAAACGCACCGCATCGGCAAACAGGGACTCTATTATACGAACAACCGGGGCATCGGCTGCTGCCTCATTCAAAACATCAGAATCGTTACCTGAATTATACTCGACAACCTCTTCTTCAAGTCGGGCTGCCTGCATATCTATCTCGTTTATCTGTCGATATAAGAGATCAAAAACTCGTAATATTGAACGTTGTGAAACTAAGGCAGGTTTAATGGGGGTTCTAAGTTGGTTTACCAACCGATCATAGGCAAACAGATCTGTGGGATCTGTCATACCCATCAAAATTTCGTTGGCTGTGTAATTTATAATTACCGCACCAAAACGACGGGCTAAGTTTTCCGGCAGTCGTTGTACGGTTTTGGGGTCCAGAGTCTCCTTGCTAAGATCGACAAAAGGTAGATCAAGCTGGTTGGCTAAAAAGGTTAAAAATGGACCCTCTGCCAAAAACCCCAACCTAGCCAAGCTCTGTCCCAGCTTGGCCCCGGTCTCTTGCTGCTCTTCTAACGCTTTTGCCAATTGGGACGCTGTTATATGTCCGGCAGCCACCAACAGCTCACCTATTTTTGACTGCTTATTCTGCCTTTGCAAAAACTCCTGCAGCTGTTGCTCATCCAGAAAACCCAGACTGACCAACCCCTCACCCAAGCGCACCCCGGCTTCATCTTTGTACAGCAGGCCCTTATCTAATTGATCAGAGGTGATAATCTGATCACTGACCAACATATCACCAATTAACTTGGATGACATATTCTTGACCTACTGTAGCTCTTCTACCCGTTTATTTACAAAGGTACGCAACCTGTGGCTTAGATCACCACTGTTTAAGGCTGTCTTATAAGCTTTCAAGGCATCTTCCGGCTCACCCACCCTCTCAAGTGAGATAGCCAATCCCATCTGCCAAACCCCTTTATCGGGAAAACGGCGCAGAAGGTTTTCATAAAGATCTATGGCATGCCAATGGTCCTCATCACGTTGGTAGAGAGCAGCAAGAAATGCTGCCAAATTCGGCTCCTCTTTGCTGAGCTGCAACGTACTGCGACCTGCTACTCCACCCTGTAACAGTACAAGAGCTTTGTTCGCCTGACCGGACTCAACATATATTCTAGCTAAACGCCTTCTGGCCCGACCATGTTCCGGCTTGGCCTGTAAAATATTTTTTAGCAGTTCAACCGCCTCTTGGGTTTTACCTTGGTCCCGCAACTTTGCCGAACGGGAAAACATACCCTCTATTTCACCACTGCTGGGTTTCACCAACATAACAGGAGGTGACGCAATATCTTTGCTTCTGCTCGGGGGTTTCATGGCTGAGGCTGGCAATGAGAAATCATTTACCGCTGCCAACTCTGTTTTTTCAGGTACAGCCTCAACAGCTTTTTTCATCTGTTGGGGAGTCTTTGAGGGCATTGGGCTGTTTACCACAGCATAGGCAGCACTCTCTTCTGGCTCAAAGGTATAGGGCTTGTTAGCAGCAACGCTTGTTATGGCTGTTACCATCTCTTTTTTTGGCTTTAAGTAACGTTTTTCATCCACCGCTTTTTTAGCCACAACCTTTTTGGCTTTATTTTCAGTTACCGCTTTTTTAGCCACAACCTTTTTGGCTACGACTTTTTTAGCTACAGCCTTTTTAGCTACGGCCTTTTTGACCACAGCCTTTTTAGCTACGGCCTTTTTGACCACAGCCTTTTTAGGCAATGCTTTTTTTATTACAGCTGTGGATTCACCCCCATCAGGGCCGTTAAAAGAGTCCCAAAGGGCAACATAGCTATATATGTTTTCCCAAGCATTAAAAGCGTTACGAGCCTCTCTGGCTCTTTCAAGATCATTAAAATGGCCTATACGAACACTTTGCCATAATTTGCTGGGATCTTTTACTCCGTATAACTCCAAAATATAGGCATCATAGCCTTTTTTCTTCCATGAATGGGCGTAGGCCAACGCGCTATCACGGGATAAAAATGCTCCAACTTGAATGGTATATTTATATTTCAACTCAGTTGCACCATCTGTTGAGTCCAACAGATTAGTACCGTTTTTAATGTAGGATAAAGCTCTTGGTGGTGCACCTTTACGGTTGAATTTCTTTTTTTCAGACTTTCGCTTTGTTACCTTTTTAACCTCAACCTTTTTTATCTTTTCTGGTTCTGCAACCATCATTTGAGAAGATGCAGGCATCTTTGCTTTTGGCTGCAATATGTCGGGTATTACCACCTGGGGTATGTCAGATTTTGGAGAGATCATTCTGGGTTTGGCAACAACCTTTTTGGCAACATCTTGGGGTCCATTTTTAGGCTCTATCTTGTTTATTGCCCTGGCTGAAACCTCAGCCTGTTTATCTTCACCAACCGGAAATAAAAACAGATCGAGATTTTGCTCTTGTCCCTCTTTTACATTTACAATGGTCACCACATCGTGATAGCCGTTGAGCTTCAACACCAGACGATGACTACCTACCAGCCAGTCAAATTTCAACGGCGTTATCCCAACAAACTGTCCATCCATCAACACTCCCACCTTTGATGGGTTTGAGATGATGGATACCGTCCCACGTTTGGCTCGAACTTCAGACGCCGAAGACTCTTTAAAAAGCGATGAGGTGGCAAAAGCAGTTGGCCAGATGTTATTGGCAGCCACACCTGCTCCGGTAATTAGCAGAGCCACCAAACTCCATCCTGCTGCTCGACCCAGAACAGTTCTTCTGGCTCTAGGAATAGATTGTGGTTGATCACCATTAGTAGCATCTGTAACTTGCTCATTTTGGGCCACACCATCTGTATGGCTTATTGCGTTACGAAAGCTCTCCATATTATTTAGCTTTTCAATAATTTGGCTCATGCTTTTATCCTCATCTGCTAACTATCCTAGATATCACAGCTATAAAAACTGACATTATTCTAAAAATTAAAATTTACTATTTAAATCTTGTAACCTTTTTGCTGTACGCACCATGTCCTCTGACCAGTAGGAGTTACCACCAACAATCACCGGGCGGATTAAAATTACCAGCTCACTGGTTTCACTGCTGTTGGTTGTCTTTTTAAAAAAATTGCCCAGACCGGGTACATCCCCTAGCACTGGCATTTTATCTTCACTTGATTTTTGGCTTTTTTTCATCAGACCACCAATCACAGCTATCTCACCATTTTGCACCCTTACAATACTGTCGGTCTCCCTTGTCTGGCTTAACGCCAAGGGGATGGATTGTACTTGATCGTTGATATTAAAAGTTTTTATCTTATCTACCACATCGGTGATCAAAGGGTGGACATGAAGGGTGATGGAACCTTCATCACTTATTTGTGGAGTTACATCCATTGAAATTCCGGTAAACATTTTTTCAAACACCGGAATAGGCATTACCACTGTATTACCATTGCTGCTACTAACAGCAGAATTTCCCTGTTTCATCCCGGTAATAAACACCTCATCTTGCCCTACCTTGATGACCGCTTTTTGGTTGTTGAGTGTGGAAATTCTAGGACTCGACAAAACCTGCACCTTGCCTTGTTGTTGAAGAAGACTGATAAAACCGACAAAATCGTTGCTGCGTATTGCCAAGCCAAATGGGGTTCCTGCTGCTCCTTTAGAAAAAATCAAACCTTTGGTAAAGGTGGTTGTGTTGGCAATTATTGAGTCACCAGTGGAGGCAATTAAAGGTGTGGTCAAACTGTGGTTAAAGGTGGTGCTGCTGTTTGGCTCACTACTCAAAGGGGCCGATGAACTGTGCCCCAACCCTCTGTTTATCGCCAACCAATCTACCCCAAGTTGCGCCCCATCATTTAACACCACTTCCAGAATTTTCGCCTCCAACACCACCTGTCGATGGCTGCGACTACGCAGATGTCTTAAAAAATCTTTTATATCTTTATGATCTTTAGGATAGGCCCGTACCGTTATAAGACCGGACTGACGGTTGACCATTAAATTTTTAAGCTGTTTTCTTACCCGTCTTTTTCCAATTTTCTCCCCACTTTTTCCATCTTGGCTGTCCAACTCCCGAACAAAATCAACATTGACTGGCTTGGCGATAAATTGTTTCTTGCTTAAGCCTGTGGAATATTTGGTTATTTTTTGCTCACTCTCTTTTTGTTCTATATCATCATTATTAACCGAAACCACCGTATCATACTGGCTATCAAAGGGTTTTTTCTCGACAACCCGTTTTTGCAGACCCACTCTATCAACAGTATCCTTTATGGAGGTTGTGATAAGATCGAGATTTAAAATTGAACGTAGGGTGTCTTCCAGGCTGGCCCAAAAATTGGCATCATATCGGGTGCGTATTTTGCTGCTGGATATTGAGCTGCTTTTTTTAAACTCTCCGGCGTTGATGGTGGTAACAGACCAACCATCACGGGATATGGGTAAAAAATCCACCCGGTAGGTTTTGGTAATCAAACGCCAAGGTGATATTTTATAACCTCGCCAGCCATCGACACCACCACCAAAGGAGGTACACTCAAAATGGTAGATTTCACAGGCCAGCTCCACCACCTCATCAACTGTAATGGCCTTTAGCTCCAGAGATATTTTACCCTTCACCAAAGGGTGTACAACCATACTGACTGAAGGGTTGTCTTTTACCAGACTTTGAAAAAAAGTTCTGGCCTCTATATCTTTGACCATAAGATCAAAACGGCTGTTTGAAGCCTTGGCAAGTGCGAACTCACCGGGTATTAAAGATTTATAGACACCAAGTGGGACTCTATCTTTTTTTTGATTTTTTATTTTATTGTGGAATAGCGCATTTATCTGGGCATCATCAAGAAGCTGCGCTCTGAGAGCCGGAAAAGCTGCCACGGTACTGTTATTTGCCTCATTTTTACCACCAGCACAGCCCAACCAAACCAACGGCATGACCGCTAGCAAAAAAATGGTGGGCAGATGAACAAAAAGTGGTTTCATAACAAATTTACAAGCCAAAACTATGACAATTTAATACATTTTTGGTTATCAACAACTTTGAATTAACGTTGCAAATAACCATAATTTAGCTATCATATCAAAATGATACGTTAGCAAACTTAAAGAAACTCAATCTATTAGATGCAAGTGTTGATCCAACCAACAAATTTTTACAAAGGCAAACCATGAATAGTCGTATACTCCACACCATGATCAGAGTGCAGGATCTTCAAAAATCGGTCCATTTTTATACCCAGGTTTTAGGCATGACAGAGTACCGAAGAAAAGATTATCCCGGTGGTAAATTCACCCTCTCTTTTCTCGGTTATGAAAAATCAGGTGTGCAAATTGAGTTGACCCACAACTGGGATCAAGAGGAGGTTTATGATCTGGGCAACGGATTTGGTCATATCGCCATTGGATCAGAAGATATATACAGTTTGTGCGATAGCATCAGCGATGCCGGAGGAGAGGTTGTTAGAGCACCAGGACCAATGAAACACGGCACAACCCACATAGCCTTTGTCCACGACCCGGACGGCTATGCCATTGAGTTGATTCAAGAGTGATTTATATAGTTGCTTAACTAAATATGTAAGTAGAGATAGACGACCTTTAAAAAACTGCCGTTTCTAGGTTCAGTGGGCCTCGTCCCAGTTGTCCCCTACTCCCATATCAACTTTTAATGGGACCGATAGAGACATGGCCCCCTCCATGGATTCTGTCACCATTTGTTTAATCTCAGCCAGTTCACCGGGGGCTACCTCCAACACCAGTTCATCATGGACCTGTAAAATCATCCGGCTTTGGCATTTGCTGTTTTTTAAATTTGTATGAAGCCTGATCATAGCCATCTTGATTAAATCTGCTGCTGAACCCTGCAATGGGGCGTTAATGGCGGTGCGTTCGGCAAACTCTCTTAGGTTGCGGTTGCTATGGTCGATGTCCCTGATTAAACATCGCCGTCCTCCTATGGTCTGTACATAGCCGTGGGTTTTGGCAAACTGGACATTGCTATCCATATAACTCCTGACCCCATCATAACGTTTAAAATAGATGTCCATATAATCGCGAGCAGCAAAGTTGGAGATCCCCAACCGTTTGGCCAGGCCATATTCGCTCATCCCATAAACCAAGCCAAAATTAATGGTTTTTGCCATGCGTCGCTGCTCTGAGGTGACATTTTCAATGTCAGCGCCAAACAGCTCGGCTGCGGTTGCTGAGTGGATATCCTGATCTAGAGAAAAAGCCTGCAACAACCTGGGAACCTTACCCAAATGGGCCAGTAGTCGCAGCTCTATCTGGCTATAATCTGCCGAGAGCAGCTGCCACCCTTTTGGGGCGATAAACGCCTTGCGAATGGTGCGCCCCTCCGGGGTGCGAATGGGTATATTTTGTAAATTTGGCTCCGAGGATGATAACCTGCCAGTTAAAGTTACCCCCTGGTTATAACTGGTATGAACCCGATCTGTTTTGGGATTGATCAAACCTTGCAGGGCATCTGTATAGGTGGATTGTAATTTGGTTAGAGAGCGATACTCCAACAGTTTAATGGGAAGCTCATGGCCCTTATCAGCCAATTTGGTTAAAACAGTAGCATCGGTTGAAAATCCGGTTTTGGTTCTTTTGCCACCTTTTAAACCCAGCTTGACAAAAAGTATCTCACCCAACTGCTGGGTGGAGTTGACATTAAACTCCTCTCCTGCCAGCTCATAAATCTGGGCAACCAATTCCTCCCGGCGTTTGGTAAAGGTTGTGGACATATGGGCAAGGACATCTTTATCGATCAAAACCCCAGCAGCCTCCATATCTCCCAAAACCCCAATTAGAGGTTTTTCTATATCTTGATAAAGCTGTAGAACATCCGGTATCTGGGCCAGTGAACTGCCAAGTTTTTCTGCTGCTTGCCAAGTGACCTCGGCATCTTCACAGGCATACGGTCCGGCCTTATCTAGAGCAACATCAGCAAAGTTGAGCTGTTTTTTTCCCACCCCTGCCACATCTTTAAAGGTGATGGTGGTGCGGTCTAGCTCTTCAAAGGCAATGGCATCCAGATTGTGACGACGGGATGAGCTATAGAGCAGGTGAGAATAGAGCATGGGATCACGCTCCATACCTGCCAGGGTAATACCGTATTTTAATAACACCACATACTCATATTTTATATTCTGCCCGGTCTTTTTAATTTCTGGATTTTGCAAAATTGGCTTTAAAGCTGCCAAAACCATATCCCTATCCAGCTGACCGTTGGGGGTAACTTTTGGATTGTGGGCAACGGGTAGATAAGTTGCCTGTCCTGTTTTCCAAGAAAAAGAGAGACCCACCAACTCTGCCTGTACCGGGTCAGTACCTGTAGTTTCGGTATCAAAACTAAAACTTTTCTGCCGGGATAATTCGCCAAAAAAACCTTGAAAACCACCATGGGTTGTTAAAATACGATAGTCTATTTTAATATCTTCAGCCTGTACTACTTTCCCTTCATCTGCTCCAGGAGCAGCAGTTGGATTTCCACCTATTTCCAACTGTTTTAAGAGAGATAGAAACTCCATCTCACCATAGAGCTTTTTCAATCGCTCTTTATCAGGGGCAACCCTACCCAGTTTGCCAAGGTCATACTCAATGGGTACGGCTAAATCAATTGAGACCAACTTAAAAGCCAAGCGTGCCTGATCGGCAAATTCGGTCAGGTTTTTGCGGCGCATCGGCTGTTTTATGGATGCAGCATTGGCAAGAAGGCTCTCCAAATCGCCATATTCGTTAATTAGCTGTGCCGCAGTTTTTGGCCCTATTTTTGGCACACCCATTATATTATCTGAAGTATCACCAGCCAGGGCCATTACCTGGGTAACTTTTTCAGGTACAACACCCCACCGCTCTTCAACCTCTTTGGCGTGAAACCACTGATCCTTGCCGGTATCCAATATCGCAACATTGGGTGTGACCAACTGCATCATATCCTTATCGCCAGATACAATAACCACATCCATACCCGCTTTTTCGCCTGCTAAAGCAAGCGTACCCAAGATATCGTCTGCCTCGAAACCTGCCATTTTGAATATGGGAATATTAAATGCTGCTACCGCTTCATGGATTAAGGGAATTTGTGGCTGCAGCTCATCGGGCATGGGTTTACGGTTGGCCTTGTAATTGACATCAATATCGTTGCGAAAAGTCTTTCCCTTCTCATCAAAAACAATGGCCAGAGAGTCCGGCTTATGCTCCTCCACCACCTTTTTCAACATTTTTATAAAGCCAAACACCGCATTGGTAGGAAAACCATCCCGGCGGGACATATTGCGAATACCATAAAAAGCCCGGTATATATAACCAGAACCATCAATTAAAAAGAGCCTTTTTTTATCACTGGTTACAGATTCCATTTTTTTGCCTTTAATATTTATTTAATTAGATTAAACCATTCTAATCCTAAAGGGTGGGAAGAAGAAACGTTATGGATTTTCTTTTTGACCATTTTTACACGGTGAAAAACTGATTTCCCATTCATAAGCAACAGAAATTTGTTACTATTTAAACCTAGAAACAGCAGTTGTCAGCACGCACCTGACGCAACGCAACCAAGTTTGTCACTGAGCATCAAGGTATAACCATTAGTAATTTTAAATATTAATGAAAAGAAATTAAATATGAATAGAGCCGAGAAAAGACGGCAAAAAAAGCTGGCGGCAAAAAACAGCAACCCCAACAAAAGCACCAATACCGCTACTGATGGAGTGGATGAACTTTTTCAAAAAGCGATCAATTTTCATCACGCGGGGCAAATGGACCAAGCAATCAGCTTATATGAACAGGTCATTAAATTAATGCCCCAAAACAGTATTGCCCTATCAAACATGGGGGTTGCCCTGCAATCAACAGGCAGAATATTGGAGGCCACCACCTGCTACAAAAAAGCGATAGCCATCAACCCTGAATATGTGGGAGCATTGAGCAACCTTGGTTTTGCCTTTACCGAACTAAACAGGCTTGATGAAGCAGCAGCCACACTGCAAAAAGCGGTGGCGATCAATCCAAACCATGCCGAAGCCCACTTTAACCTTGCTAATGTGCAAAAAGCCCAAGAACAGTATAGCCATGCTGTTATCAGCTACCAAAAAGCAACCACATTAAACCCCCAATATGTCGATGCCTACTACAACCTTGCCATCACCCTGCAACTACAAAACAGAATTGCTGATGCTGTCATCAACTATCAAAAAGCAATTGAGCTAAAACCGGATTTTGCCAACGCCTATTATAATCTAGCCATTATTTTTCAAGAACTCCAAAAGCTTGATCAAGCTGCTCAATGTTACCAACAGGCGGTTGCAATTGTACCAAACTGGGCAGAGGCACACCTTAATCTAGGGATAACTCTACAGGCACAAAACAGGCTGGATGATGCCATTGCAATATGCCAAAAAGCCATAGATTTAAAGCCGGATTTTGCCCAGGCATATTATAATCTTGGCAATATGCTAAGGGCACAAAACAGGCTTTACGACGCGGTTAACAGCTACCAAAAAGCCACTGAGTTAAATAGTGATATTGCCGAAGCCCACTATAACCTGGCCATAACACTGCAAGATCTGGGTCTACAAGATGAAGGGGTTGTCAGTTGCAAAAAGGCCATCGCCATCAACCCCAACTATGGGGATGCACACTATAATCTGGGGTGTCATTATGAGAAGATCAATAACATCCCTTTAGCCAAAAAACATATAAAAAAGTCTATCGATATCAACCCTAACAGCCCCTATGCAAACTGTCTGTGGGCCTACCTCCTACGGCGAGAAGGCAAGATAGATGAAGCCATTGAGCTACTGGAGCCTTTTGCCAAAATTGAGTTTGCCAACAATGATGAGGCATCTTTGGTTCACTTTGAGCTTGGCAAACTGTTTGACATCAAAAAAGATAGCGCAAAAGCCTTTAACCATCTAAAAAAAGCCAATATGTTTCAGGCTCAAGGCGACAAAAGGCTGTTAACAGACAAAGAAAAATTTTTAAATGATATTAAGCAAACCAGAGAGACACTCACAGTCCAATGGCTAGAATCTTGGAGTAATATAGAGCAAAACAGTAGAGATCCCTCCCCGCTATTTTTAGTGGGTTTCCCCCGTTCTGGAACAACACTGTTAGACCAGATTTTAGACTCCCACCCCAAAATTGAGGTAATGGAGGAAAAGCCGGCTTTATATGATGTTATTCAGCTGATAAACAGCTCATACCCAGCTTGTCTGGCGTCACTGCAAGAGGGAGATATCAGACATTTACAAAAGAGTTATTTTGCCGCAGTCGATCGCTACATGAACAGAAATCCCGACAAAATCCTCATTGATAAACTACCCCTTAATATTCGCCATATCTCGTTGATTAAACGTATATTTCCCCACGCCAAGATAATATTGGCCATGCGCCACCCCTGTGATATTATTTTGAGCAATTTTATGCAGTATTATAAGCTGAACAACGCGATGTCCAACTTTTTAACCTTGGAAGATACAGTACATGCCTATGTCCAGGTGATGGAGTTGTGGTTACAGTCGGCGGATCTTTTGCAGATAGAGCACCACACCATAAAATATGAGTCTCTCGTTGCCGATTTTGCTGGTGAAGTGGGTGAGCTACTAAAGTTTATCGATGTTGCCTGGGATGATTCGGTTATGGAGTACAACAAACATGCGCAAAAAAGAGGTATAATCAATACCCCAAGCTATCAGTCAGTAACCCAGCCCATATACCAAAGGGCAAAATATCGTTGGCGACGCTATGAAGAGTATCTAACCCCCCATCTTGGCAGGTTGGAGCCGCTTATCAAAACGTTTGGTTATTCTTAGAGCTTAACTAACTGTGTTAAGATGAATATATTTTCTTCCTTTAAAAAGTAATATAGCTACCTTGAAATCTGGAACCTATTGGACTCTATCTGGTTTTTATGCCCTATATTTTGCTGTGCTGGGGGTCTGGATACCATTTTGGCCCCTCTACATGGAGGATCTGGGCCATCCTCCAGAAGCTATTGGTCTGCTTGCGGCCCTTGCTTTGGGGGTAAAAGTGTTTGCACCACCAGTATGGGGCGGTCTGGCAGATCGCGGCTCCCGTCATCGGGTAATTGTCTTGACCTATTTTGCAACCGCTATTGCCTCGGTGGTTTTTCTCTTTGGAACCTCCCTCTATCTGTTGCTGGTTACAGCGGTAATCTACAGTTTTTTTCACTCTGGACCCTTAGCACTGGTGGAGGCAACAACCCTTGAGACCGTTACCCGCCACAAAGGGGATTATGGCCGTATCCGCCTTTGGGGCTCTTGGGGTTTTATCCTCTTCTCCCTGGGGCTGGGTCCAGTTACCGATTATTGGGGTCTGGGTTTAATTCCGGTAACCCTGGTTGCCCTGCTTTTTGCAGGTTTTCTCATAACCCTGATTCTGCCCAAAGGAGAGCCAAAACCGAACCAGATATCCAAGGCCGATCGTAAACTGTTTAACAGAGCTGAAGTGCGCTGGTTTTACCTTACAGCACTTCTGATGCAATTTTCCCATGGAGCCTATTACGGTTTTATGTCCATCTATATGGAGAACAACGGCTATTCAAAAACCCTCATCGGGCTACTATGGTCCATTGGGGTTTTTTCCGAGGTGTTATTCATGCACCGCTCCGGTCCTATATTAGCGCGCTTTGGACTTTCGGCAATAATCACTGGCTCCTTGATTTTAGCCACCATACGATGGGGCATATATTCTGCTACCCTGTTCTGGCCTCTGCTTATATTTGGTCAGATAATGCATGCAGCAACATTTGGTGCATTTCATGTTGCCGCTGTAAAAAGGGTGTTTGAAATGGCCCCCCACGCCAGTCGAGGTACTGCACAAGCTTGGTATTCGGCACTATCATTTGGCGTAGGCGGTGGCTTTGGGCTGTTATTATCAGGTTATCTATTTGCCAAAATAGGTGCAGGACCCCTATTTGCTATAATGGCTTTAGCAGCAGGATTGGGAGTAGTAGTCTCCATCAAATCTGCAAAATATTTTCCCCGAACCGACCATACAAGGAGAGATCATGGTTGACACCCTCCCCGATTCATCAAACTGCACAGTTGAGCTACCAAAAGCCCAACTTAAAACCATGATCAAGCTGGTTAATGCTCTATATACTCTACATAAAATCCCAGCTTATGCAGATAATATTGCCGCAGAAATACCGAAGACAGCCCTTTTTGACCCTGGTCATGATGGGGTGATGATGGGTTATGATTTTCATCTCACCCCAGATGGACCACGTTTAATAGAGGTCAACACCAACGCTGGTGGCATGATGCTAGCTTGGCAGTCTGATGTAAACCCAAGAGCTCTCAACACCCTTTTAAACACCTTTTATAAGGAGATGAAACTATTTAGTAATAATAAAACCACACAACCAAAACGGCTTGTGATAATAGATAAAGAGCCACAAAAGCAGTATCTCTACCCTGAGATGCAGCAGTTTGCCGCCCTTTTTAGATCTCGGGGTATAATTACAGATGTTGTCGATCCAGATCAGCTGCAAGCAGATGGCAACGGGGTATTTTACAATGGCGAAAGGGTTGATTTTATCTATAACCGCGTTTGTGATTTTTATTTAGAAGAGGAGTATATGGCAGGGATAAAAGCCGCATATCTCAACAGGGCTGTCTGTCTATCCCCCAACCCCAGAGCATACGGCCTGCTGGCAGATAAACGCAGACTGCTGCTTTTTAATGATAAAAGCAGACTAAACACCATCGGCTTGGAGCCAAAGCTGCAAAAAATCTTAACGGAAGTCACCCCTGAATGTTGTCTGTTAGAGGATTTTGAACCAGAAATATTTTGGCAACAACGCCGTAAATGGGTGGTAAAACCGGTTGCGGCCTTTGGCAGTCGGGGAGTGATTGTTGGCAAAGGCATAAGTCGCGCCCGTTTTGCCACCTTAGACCCCAAGACCACCCTTGTGCAGCAGTTGATACCACCTTCAACAACCATATGCCCATGGAGTGAAAAACCGATGAAAACCGACTTAAGGCTATTTGTCTACCAAAAAAAGATATTAGGGGTAACTGCCAGAATCTATCGGGGTCAGGTGACAAGCTTTAAAGAGCCGGGAAGTGGTTATGCACCAATCAAACTGATTTAGCTTTTAACCTAGAAACGGCGGTTTCTAGGTTTAATTTTCCAATTTTAACAACCTGGCTATTTTTCATCCTTGCTCAACTCTGTTAAACTCTCCATCAACTCTGGGATTTTATCCCTGTTCATGCCGTAAAAAAAACTGCCCCCTGGGGCAATTCTCATATTTGGACCTTTGGCACACTCACCCAGACAGTGCACCCTCTCCACCACAACAGGCAACCCTCTGTTTTTAATCTCCTTCTCAATATCATCAATAAGCTCCACACTACCCCGTCCTGCACACGAAGGTTTGCCGGTGAACCTCTCTTTGATACAGGTGATCAACGATATTTCCATAATGCCAACTCAACCCCTTTTTGCTCAACACAGCAAATTGGTCTGTGTTTAAGCTACTCATCATAAATGTTAATCAACTCCGCCCCAAACGGCTCCAATATAGTTAACAGAGCAGCAGCATGTTCGGGAAAGTTGTTTTCAACAAAAGCCACCTCATGTTTTAACACATCTTGAGCGATGGTCAAATTTGAAGTTTGTGGAGAGGCTTTTATCAGAGCGGTTAAAGTTCTATCCAAAGCTTGAGAAAGCCTGGTTAATGCTTCGACCCTTTTTATGGGATCTGTAATTTCAGTTTTAACCGACTCCATGGCCTCTTTATGGAGTAGCAAAAACTCTCCCAACAACTTATCCAACAGCTCTTGACGCTTCTCTTTGGATAACCAAACAGAGGCCCCACTCCCTTTTTGTGATGTTTTGCTTTTGCTCCCTTTTAACGGTCTATCCTTGCTGTCTACAGTTGTGGCAGGAGTTTTTTTAATCATACATTGTTATCTCTTTTATCTGGATTTAATTAGGAGAATTAATTATCATTGCTGGTTTTTCGCAATTTCCAGGCTAGTATGGATCAATACCAGCATAACAAAAGGTGCAACAATTCCGCTAAATTAGCTGCATATAATAAATTTTTTATTTAGGCCATAAATAGGCAAAAAGGGATACTACAAAAAATCATTATTAAGAGAGTAAAATTTTTTTTGTAGCTCCCTTTTTGCTTTTAATAGGGCCAAAACCCACCCATTGCAGATTATTCTAGCAAATTACCCAACTTTCATTCAGCAGCAAGCTTAACAGCTTTTTGATAATATTGTGTAAATATGTCTTTCAGTTAGCTCATAATCTCTGGCGAGAATGGGCACTTTTTCTCCTTGATCATAGCGGTGGATAATCTCACAGTTGCGTAGAGATTTATCCGCCCTACTTCCTTTGACAATAGTTAAAGTCTCTCCCCCATAATAGGCACTCATTTTTTGTGCTGCTTCATAACCTAAAAGTGTTGTTAATTTATGTTGATCATTGAGTTTGCGAGGGATAAATAACCTGGTTCCACCACACTTGTTTAACAAGGTCATTACTCCTTGTAGTCCGACAATTGATTTTATCTCAACCATGGAATCAGGCAAAATTCCACTTTTTGCTATTTTCATACTTCCTTCATGCCCATTTCTGTTTATCATCTTAAATTCCCTTTTCAGCTGTTCTGTATAGTTTTCACACACTTATTTGTTGTATAACGACACATCGATAGTACTTGTGTAATTCCTTAGTTCGGTTTGTGCGTTATTTAACATCTATACTCGTCATTTCGGTTCGGTTTCTTTAATGTTTTTTTCTAAAACCCAGTTATATAACAATTTTTATATATATTTTCATTAAAAACTTTTGATTTATATTTATGTTTTTTATGTGTATGTTTTTTGCTTATTTTATGCTATTTTATGTTTTATATTTCACTTTAGTAGGGATAAAACATGCCAACAGTAGATGTTAAGCCCGGTTTTTTGGACCGATTACAGCAGATGATTGGAAGACAGCCCCCCCATAGCTGGGCAAGAGATGTTGGTATTGGTAAGTCAACTTTTGATGGTATATGGAAAAAAGGTGCTCAACCTCAACTGCGAACTTTATTAAAAATTGCATGGAAAACCAACATATCCCTAAGCTGGTTATTAACTGGCAAGGGTAGTAGTCGCATTGTTGAAAACGTCACTACAAAACCCGGCAGGAACAGTACATCACAGCAAATAAAGATGAAGAGCCATGTCTTTGCCCAAAGTCAAAAATACCGAAACAACAATAACATAAAGCTAGCTGGTGTAACAAACGAACAGCAGGTTGATTATCTCGCCTTTACCAACACCTGGCTTACCCAGGAGATGAAACTCGACCCTAAAGAGCTGGCCCTGGTCATTGTTGAAGGCGACAGCATGGCCCCCACCCTAAATGCTGGAGACCTTTTGCTTTTAGACAGAAGAGAAAAACAGGTAAGCAGTGATGGTATTTATGTGATTCAACAAGAGAACAATCTTATCGCCAAAAGATTACAAAAAAGGCTGGACGGTTCGGTTATGGTTAAAAATGACAACCAAGCCTACGACACCCAAACTCTAACACCTGATCAGATAGACAACCTCAAGATAGTAGGCAGAGTAAAATGGACAGGCAAAAGGGTTTAAAACAAACCCGACAATAATTTTATAATCCTAGAAACGGCGGCTGGCGGTGCGTACATGGCGTAACAAATTGGTTTAGCTGGTGTAACAGAGCAAATCGAAGCCACCTTATTGGTGA
>JADFZS010000048.1 GCA_015232405.1 Magnetococcales bacterium
GACTTTGATCTGTTATGCCAAATGAATCAATAGGTTGCGTCAGGTGCGTGCTGACAACTGCTGTTTCTAGGTTTAAGCTTTTTTACTGGTTTCTGATATTATAATCACGTTATGCTAAGAATACTTAAAGCTATCTAATCAATTTATTATTCATCCTTAACTCAAAGGGGATTTACCCAAAATGACTCTTGAAGAGTTAGAAGAGTATAGACAACGCCCTACAAAACTAAGTGAGTCTGCCATACAGCAAAGGCTTTCTCACCTAAAAACGTGGTATCGAATAGGAGAGTATGAAGATATGCACTTCGCCCCTGAAACCAAGCTTGCAGCTGAGTTGATAGCCCAAGGCAGATTATCAGAGCAAGAAGCTGTTGGTTTAGTTATCCAGAAGTATACGATGAATGTTTGAACAAGATATTTATCTATATTCCGATGGTCAGACTTTAAAAAATAAGCTTGGGATTCTTGATCCTGAGGTTTTAAAAGATGCAGAAGATAAGCTCGCTACCATAAAGCATGAGGGTGCATTACAAATTGCTCTTTGTGCAAATGAAATTTCTCTCGATACCTACAAAGCAATTCATAAACACCTCCTATATGATCTCTACCCCTGGGCTGGTAAAATTCGGACCTGTGACCTTGCTAAACAAGCAACGTTATTTTGCAAGCCTAGTTTTATTGAAAGCCAAGCCAAAGAAATATTTCAAAAACTGCAAGATGAAAAATATCATGTAGATCTGCAAATAACCGAATACGCTGAAAAGCTGGCTATTCTATATGGTGATGTTAATATGTTGCACCCATTCAGAGAGGGTAATGGTCGTACTCAAAAAATTTTATTCCAAGGGGTAGCTGCCAAGAGTGGTCGTTCGATTTATTGGGAGAGGATCTCCACTAATGAGCATATTGAAGCAGTGATTGATGAGCAGAAGGGTAAGCCACGAAAAATGATAGAATTGTTTGAGAGGGCAGTTGGACAATTATGAATAATAAGCCTGAAATTGGTAGGTAAATTAAAGAATGAATTTTAGAATTTGCTGAGCAATGGATAAAGGAGGGCAAGTATGTAATTAAATGAACCCGTCTCTCCTGTCATGGATTCAAGTAAAATGCGGTGTAGCTCCAGTTGTTTGCTTTGGCTTATAATCTCGCCAACTTCATGGGGATATTGGCATTGCCGAAGGTAATTAAACGCTGCTCATATGTGCTAATAGCTCCCTCAAAAGTGGATTTTGATTGATTATGCGACTGTTGGCGGTCAGAATGGAGGCTCTTTATGAGTTACATGGGAAATGTCGGATATTTACTCTTGAATGAATTGGGGTCGTAACTAATAAATGGACAACAACTCCAGAACAGTACCTCATTTTTTTTTGCAGCGTATCAGCCATGCACGATAGAATTTTGATCGACCTGCTGGTTATTTTCTCCCTTTCGGTGGTGGTGGTCTATTTATGCCACCACATCCGGGTTGCACCTATCGTAGGTTTTTTGTTTACGGGTGCACTGGCCGGACCGTTTGGCTTTTCCCTGATCTCTTCCATTACAGAGGTGGAACTGTTGGCTGAGATCGGTGTCATGCTGCTGCTGTTTACCATCGGCCTGGAACTCTCCCTGGAAAAACTGGTAGAGATGAAACGGGCAGTTTTCATCGGTGGCGGGATGCAGGTGGGTCTGACTATAGCTGCTGGCAGCAGCTTGGCTCTGGTGTTGGGTTTTCCAATCAACCAGGCAATTTTTCTTGGGTTTTTGTTGGCCCTGAGCAGTACCGCCATCGTTCTGAAAGTGTTGCAACAACGTGGTGAAATCGGTTCAGCCCATGGCAAAACCGCCGTTGGTATCCTGATTTTTCAGGATCTGATTGTCGTCCCCATGTTGCTGTTGGTGCCCATCTTGGCAGGCCGCACGGAGGACCCCTTGATGGAACTTGTCCATTTTGTGGGTAAGTTTCTATTGATCGGTCTGTTGTTGTGGTTTGTCTCCCATCGGTTGTTACCCTCTCTACTTTTTCGTGTCGCAAAACTGCGGGATCAGGAACTGTTCTTTCTCACTATCATTGTCGTGGGACTGGGAGTCGCTTGGCTTACATCTATGGCTGGACTATCACTGGCGTTGGGGGCCTTTCTTGCAGGATTGATTATCTCCAGATCGGAATACGGTCATCAGGCCTTTGCCTCGATCCAGCCGTTCCGAGATATTTTTATAAGTCTGTTTTTTGTCTCCATAGGCATGTTGATGAACGTCTCGTTCTTTGCCGCTAATCTACTACCTGTCCTGGGGGTCACCTTGGGATTGGTCCTACTAGCTGCCATCCTGGCCAGTGTGTCAGCCTATGCCTCAGGACTGGGATTTGCCTCCGCTGTTGCGGTAGGCATCAGTCTGGCCCAGATTGGTGAATTTTCCTTCCTTCTGGCTCGCAGTGGTGTGTCAGAAGGGATGTTATCCACCGATCTTTATCAATTTTTCCTGGCTGTCTCCATAGTGACAATGGCAGCCACTCCGGTTTTGATCGCCCATGCAAAGTGGATAGGACGCAAACTAGCTCACATACCTGGGTTTCGCCGTCTTGCCGTAGGTCGAGAGACTGGCAGCGCCCAGCGCAAAGCCATGCGGGACCATCTCATTATCGTCGGTTATGGTGAAAATGGTCGGGACATGGCGCAACTAGCCAGACGCCAAGGCATTCACAGCTTGATCCTGGAGACCAATCCCGAAACGGTGCGCGGCGAACTGGCTGCCGGGGCGCTAATCTTTTTTGGTGATGCCACCCAGGAGACCGTACTACGACATGCAGGAATCCAGCACGCCCGCGCCCTTCTGGTAACTGTGCCGCAAATCTCCACAGCACTGCGTATCGTCGAAAATGCCCATAATCAGCACCCTGACCTGACCATCATCGTGCGTACCTCTTTCTTGTCCGAAATGGCTGTGCTAAAGGAAAAAGGAGCGGATCATGTGGTGGCTATGCACCAGGAAGTCTCGGATGCCATCTGCCGGGAAACCCTCCAGGCCATGGGAATCTCCGAGGAAAAAATAGGCGCAGATTTAAAATGGCTGCGCTTAAACCATGGCAATCAAGATGTATAGACCGGATGTTGGGTTAAAACTTTCCACTGTAGCTGACCACAAACAGGGCTTCGCTTCCTTGTTGGACTATCTCTGCTGAGGTGGAGTCGGTGATGCTGTAACAGGCGCTCAGGTCATCTGTATCTCCAGCCAACCCCTTATTGATCTCAATTTTTTTTAACTCTGCCGGTAACATCTCTATGGAGTGAAAAGGTCGGGCTTTTATCGACATATCAAAAGGGTGGTCGGGGTTCCAGTTGACAACAACCTCTTTTTGGACGTTATCTCCTACACCAAACCAAGGGTCAACCCACTTTTCGAGTTGAGGTTGATCATCAACCAACTGCTGAAAGACGTTATTGTTTACATTGTCGCTTTGTATTGTTGTCTCTTGCTGGTCATTATTTAGGGTTGAGTCACCTCTGTACTGATAATAAGAGTCCGCATCATAGGTGTACTCTTCTAAATCTATGATCCCTTTTTGCTGGCTGTTATGGGCAAGAACCCAACCGCCTTGCTGGAGAGAGGGGCTGCTGCTTTCGGTCATCGCTTTGCCTGGAATAAGCACGACAAAGGGCAAGATTGTTAAAACAACAAGAAGCTGCTTATCAAGATTATCTCTGCTTGAAAAGTAAGTCACGTTGAAAATATGGTCCTTCAATGAAATTCATTTAACGTGAAGCGGATGAACTTTCCCAAAAAACAGTGTTCAGCCTAGCAAAAGCAGGTGTAAATTACAAGATTAATGAATAGAACTTTGTTTTTGTTGCTTGCTGCGCTAAACTGCTGCTTTTTCACAACATGGTGGTAGAATAATAAAAGGTTTGTTAGATGGTTTCGACAGGGGTAAACGGTTTTGGTCGATTCGGACTTCATTTACTGAAATATTGGCTTGATCACAATGAAAAAGCCGGGTTTAGTATTGATTTTATCAATGATGATTTTTTAAGTCCCAACGCTGCCCATACCATTATTTTAAATGATCGCTTTGTTAGAATAAGTGAGGATTATCGAGTAGATATTACTGATGATACCATCTCTTTTAGCAGTAAAGCCGGTTTAAAAAAATCTATTCTTTTTAGTAACAGCGAAAAAGAGCAGATTCCCTGGTTGGGCAAGCCTGAATATATGTTGGAGTGTTCAGGTAAATATTGTAGTGCCAGGCTTAATCGGGATTATCTCACAGGAAAGACTGAAAAAAGTGTTATATCGGCTACAGTTGCTGATGCTGATCAAACCCTGGTAATTGGATATAACAGCGGTGATTATGATCCAAAAGCACAAATTTTTTCCTACGGATCTTGTATCATCAACGCTTTTTTACCTATGACCAGTTGGCTCCACAAGCAGTACGGGATAGATAATTGTGATACTGCGGTTATCCATAACACCCCGGAACATAAATTATTAAAGCCGGAGAATCATACCCTAAATCGGCGTTCTTGCTCTTTGGAGTGGATGGGTCCTAAACTTATGGACACTTTAACAGCGGATAACTTTACCGTTACCAAAACCTACATACCCTATCCTGGTATCTCCATGATAGATATGCGCTATAAACTGACCAAGCCACCTGCCGATATTGAGAGTTTGACAAAAGAGCTGAACGGTGCTTTGAGAACTGGTTCTCTTAAAACTCTTTATAACTTTGATAAACCGGGGCAGGGGGTGGAGTCATATCTCAACTCAACATATTCCGCCACTTTGCGTCGTGATGGGCTGCGCTTTGTCGGGGAAAACCTCTATGTTTCTTGCTATTTTGATAATGAAAATTCGGTCAACCGTTATTTTGACCTGGTTAACTTGATGGCTAAGCACAAAGCATAGGATTTTTCAGGTGTAACTCTAATTATCTAGCTTTTATCAGGTATAACTTGTTAAATTTTCAATAATTATGTATATTGGGAGCCAAGCCATTTGGATGGAGAAGCTGTTTTTTGAAATATCCTGGTTATGATACGAAGTTATATAGGGTTGGGAGATGTTATGTCAGTTGATGCAAAAAAGAGCGAAAAAGAGCGGGAGATTATCAGAAAACTTGATGAGGAGATCGCTGAAATGCGTAAAAAAACTCATCAATTTGAAGAAGATAACCCACATGTAAGGTTTGATTCCGGGGTGACAGACCTATCGGCAAAGATCCATAGCGGCATACTGCCAAAATTTAAAAAGCCCACAATCCACTAACTTATCCACCAAAAAGAAACTGCCGTGTTAATTAAATCTCTTCTGGTCACAGAGGCGGTGCTTATTGATGCTGTCGCCATACAAGAGAAAATTGGTGATGGTAGGGAGCAATTTTTGGCCCATTTGCTGGAGTTGAACTCCATTTTAGCCCGAGGGCCAAATCAAGATTTTACAAAACCCCTGGTAGCAGCCCTTCATATCGCTTTTAGCAGTCCTGCCGAACCTATAGTTGGTGGTATTTTGCAAAACCATGGCTTTGACTACCGTTTTATAACTGGCAAACCCAAACGTTTCTCTGCTCTTAACCCAGGGAAAGAGATCCCACCAGAAATCCAAAAAATATGGCAACTTGCCAGTGAGGCAGGGCAAAAGCTAGCTTAAGTAAATTATGCAATATATTGAAATATTGGATAAATTTCTTGAGCTGTTTAGTTGTTTAAATCATTTGTTGCAGGTGTACAGCCTGTGCAACATACGGGTTTAAGCCTGTTTTGACGCTACCTTTGTCAAATAGTCTGTCATGGAGATACCACCAGAATCTGACATTCTGTAGCCGGCAACAATACATGCAATGGAAAAAATAACAATAAAAACCGATGTTAACATAATATACCTTAGCCAAATAATTAAAGTTAAATAGTGGAAAAACCAGTGAATTTCCTCTAACATTATTATGTTTAAAGCAAAATTCTTGCCGTAAGCAACTGGCTCTTGATAATTTTCCCAGGATGGAGCCGTGCATTTATTTTAAAGAGTGGTATTCTTTACAGATAAAGAGATTTTTCACCAACTTTTATTGAAGATGTCATAAATTATGTCTATCAATGCCGATACAGTTAAGCATGTTGCAAATCTAGCCCGTTTAAACATCCCAGAAGCCGAAGTGGGGAGCTATGTTGACCAGCTTTCACAAATTTTGGGTCTGATGGATCAACTAAACAGCTTGCCAACCGACGATATAGAGCCCATGTCCCACGCTGTGGATATTCTCATGCCAGCTAGAGAGGATGAGGTTGTCAATGGTGACAACCGTGAAGCTCTGTTGGCTTGCGCTCCTGATTCCGAGCAAAGCCATTTCCGGGTGCCAAAAATTATTGAGTAGGCTGTTTGTCGGCGCAACGATTGTCACTGTCGCTACAGTTCAAATGAAAGATATGGAGCAATATTAAGTGTTTTCAGATCCTGCCAACCTAACCCTTGCAAATATGTCAGAGCTTCTCAAAAAGCGAGAGATTTCATCTGAAGATCTAACCCAAGCTTTTTTGGAGAGAATTGAGGGTTTAAACCCCGATATAAATGCCTATATCACCATTGATAGGGCAGGTGCAATTACGGCGGCAAAAGAGGCTGACAAACGTCTTGATGCCAAACAGGGCGAGCCGCTAACTGGAATTCCCATAGGAGTGAAAGATCTTTTTTGTACCAAGGGGATTCTAACCACCTGTGCTTCTAAAATATTAAATAATTTCATCCCACCTTATGAGTCCACTGTGACCAGCCGTCTAAAAGGGGCTGGTGCTGTTATTTTGGGTAAAACCAATATGGATGAGTTTGCCATGGGCTCTTCAAATGAGACATCCCATTTTGGCGTAGTAAAAAATCCCTGGGATAAAAGTCGGATTCCCGGTGGCTCCTCTGGTGGTTCAGCAGCAGCTGTATCTGCTGGCATGGGCAGTGCCACCATCGGTACCGATACAGGTGGCTCCATCCGTCAACCTGCTGCATTAACTGGTATTACCGGGTTGAAACCAACTTACGGCAGGGTATCCCGATTTGGCATGATAGCTTTTGCTTCATCCCTTGACCAAGCCGGACCCATGACCAAAACTGCAGAAGATGCTGCAATTTTGTTGCAGGCTATGGCGGGTCATGACCCAAAAGATGCCACAAGTATAGATGCCCCAGTTCCCGATTATATGGCTAACCTGGGGGATGGTCTGCAGGGGCGAAAAATTGGTATACCTGAAGAGTATTTTGCCTCTGGATTAAGCCCAGATGTTGCCAGAGTTATTGAAGATGCCAAAAAGCAGTTGACTGAGTTGGGAGCAGAGCTTGTCCCTGTATCTTTGCCAACCACCAAACATGCAATTCCGACCTACTATATTCTTGCTCCTGCCGAAGCGTCATCCAATCTAGCCCGTTATGACGGCATCCGCTTTGGTTATCGTTGTGAAAACCCGGAAGATATACGGGATCTATTTTTCAGAACTAGAGCCGAAGGGTTTGGCAATGAGGTAAAACGGCGGATTATGTTGGGAACCTACGTTCTATCTTCCGGTTATTATGATGCCTATTACCTCAAGGCTCAGAAGGTTCGCAGACTCATAGCCGACGATTTCAAGGCGGCTTTTTCCAAGGTAGATCTCCTACTTGCCCCAACAACGCCAGACACCGCTTTTAAGTTGGGGGAAAAAACCAACGATCCTGTACAGATGTATCTCTCTGATATTTTCACAATCAATGTCAACTTAGCTGGTCTTCCGGCTATATCAATTCCCTGTGGATTTGATAAAGATAATTTACCAATTGGTATGCAACTGATTGGTCGTCCACTAGATGAGAGCGGTATTTTATCCGCTGCTCACGCCTATCAACAAGCCACCCAATGGCATACTAGGAGCCCGATTCTTTAAGCCATGCCTATTGATCCGAATTATGAAACTGTAATTGGTCTTGAGGTTCACACCCAGTTACGGACAAAATCAAAAATTTTCTGTGGTTGTCCCAATAAATTTGGGGCCGAAGCCAATAGCCAGATCTGTCCGGTTTGTGCTGGATTTCCCGGAGTATTGCCAGTAATGAACCGAGAGATGGTCAACATGGCTATCAAGACCGGGTTGGCAATTAACGGTCAGATAAAAAAACTGTCGGTATTCTCAAGAAAAAACTATTTTTATCCGGACTCCCCAACAGGTTATCAGATTTCACAGTATGACCTGCCAATTGTTGAACATGGGGAGCTGTTTATTGACCTACCCGATGAGCCGAAAAAACGTATCGGTGTAACCAGGATACATATGGAGGTAGATGCTGGTAAAAGTATCCATGAAGGGATTGTTGGTGCCTCTTGGGTAGATCTCAACCGGGTTGGTACACCTCTGTTGGAAATTGTCTCTGAACCCGATATGCGTAGCAGTGAAGATGCTGGAGCCTACTTAAAAAAGCTACGGGCTATAGTGCGGTTTTTAGATGTGTGTGATGGCAACATGGAGGAGGGTTCTTTTCGTTGTGATGCCAATGTTTCGGTGCGGCATTATGGGGCAGAAAAGTTTGGAACCAGAACAGAGCTGAAAAATCTAAACTCAATTCGCAATGTAATGCGGGCCATAGATTTTGAGGTGGATCGCCAGATAGACTTAATTGAGAGTGGCGATAAGGTAGTGCAAGAGACCCGTCTTTGGGATGCCAACAAAAATATCAGCCGCTCCATGCGTAGTAAAGAAGATGCCCACGACTACCGCTATTTTCCAGAACCGGACCTGCCACCATTAACCTTGGAGCAGAGCCATATCGATGATATCAAAGCCAAACTCCCTGAACTACCGGATGCCATGGCTAAACGGTTTCAAGATGAGATGGGACTGTCGGAGTATGATGCTGGAGTCTTGACCGCAGAAAAAGAGATGTCCACCTATTTTGAAGAAGCCAACCAGATTGTTAGCAATGCTGGGAAAAAAAATGCCAAGGCAACAGCCAACTGGGTAACAGTGGAGCTTTTGGGACGTTTGAATAAAGATGGTTTGAGTATTGAAGACTCTCCTGTATCTGCAGTTAACCTTGGTAAGTTGGTCGCATTGATCCAAACAGGTGAGATATCCGGTAAAATTGCCAAAAAAGTTTTTGCCCACATGTTTGATGATGGGGGAGACCCCGAAAAAATTGTCGCCGAAAAGGGTCTTAAACAGGTGACAGATAGTGGTTCAATTACCGCAGAGGTGGAAAAAGTTCTGGCTAGCCATCCAGATCAGGTTGAGCAGTATCGGGGAGGTAAAACCCAGATATTGGGCTTTTTGGTGGGTAAGGTTATGCAGGCAACACGGGGTAAAGCCAACCCAGCTATGGTCAATAAAGTATTAAAAGAGAAACTAGGTTAAGGTTAAAAACCCAAATAAATGTCCAATCGTCGCCCACTGTTGATAAGCATTTTTCTGCTGGTTGTTCTGTTTGCAATTGGGGTAACAGTATATTATCAGACCAAAAATATGGACTGGTATCGCCCCTTGATCACAAACGCCTTAAACCGAATTACCGGTCATGTGGTATCAATAGCAAAAGTCACATATGCTCCAATGAGTGGGCTTTTCACTTTAGAGCTACAGGAGTTGGAGGTTCTCTCCCAAGATCCCACTGAACCACCTATGATGCAGGCGCAAGAGACACTTTTGAGCTTTAGTCCCATCTCGCTTTTTTCTGGAACTCCCCAACTCTCTTCCATAAAGTTTGTCAACCCTCAGATAAATCTGGTTTTAAGGGAAAAGGCTCCCCTTATGGAACGGGCCCAAGACACCGCCATGGCCAGTGATAAAAAGCTGCTGTCTGAATTGGGAGTTGGTCTTAGTGATTTAAGAATCGGGCGAATCACTGTGCAAAATGGCATATTGGTTATTCTTGACTGGGACCATCCAGAGGGGCGTACCTGGGTTTTTGATCATCTCCACATGGGTATTCACTCTCTTAGTCCGACCCGCGCGTCACCTCTTGCTGCCTCTGCCCGTTATCGCTCCATACCTTTTACCGTTAACGGTAACATTGGCCCTTTGCCTGATACTCTTGATCCTTTTGCCATGCCTGTACTGTTAAGCCTTGAGGCCAAATCAATCAGGTTGAAAGAGCTGCAAGAGATTCTCTCCACAGATACCATAGAGGTAAAAACATCACGGGGTTATTTGACCACACTGCTTCACGGATCATTAAACCAGGGGTTGCAGACAAGTACATGGTTGCAACTAGACGGTCTGGAATTAAACAGAACCGATTTGCCGAAGGTTGTAAAACAACCACCGCAATCTCTCAAAAATACCATATTTGACCGCTTCACCAATAAGGGTGAAAAAGATACCTTGGATTTGGCCTTTCGGCAAAAATCAGTTCTTCATATGAATTGGTACGGTACACCCAGGCTGGAGTTTGAAGAGTTTTTTATCTATCTGGATGGTCCGCCAATATTAGAGGCAAAAGGGTGGGTAAAAAACCAGTGGCGGGGACCCTTGGAGTTGGATGTGAAAATTTTAAACCAAATTGATCTAGCCAAGCTCCCCTGGCCCGCCGATTTTCCACTTATGGGTGTAAGTCCTTCCGGCTCTTTTAAGCTTAATGGAACATGGCCCAACAAAATAACCTATCATGCTGATCTGGATCTGACAAAAACCATAATAGATCTGTCGCCGTTGGAAAAAATAGCCGATACCCCGATGGCTCTAAAACTTTCGGCCAGTCAAACTGCTGAGAAGATCCTTATCAAGGAACTTGTAGTAACCCATCCAGCAAACCCAGAAAATTCGGTTACAATGTCAGGTTCCCTTACTCCAAGATTACAGCTTAAAACTGTGATAAATTGGGCAATGAAAGATGTTGCAAACTACTATCCCGTTACCGAAAACTGGAAAGGTAGCGGTTTGATGAAGTTAAATATGGATATCGGCAGAAAGAGCAAAGATGCTGATTGGGTGGCGAAAGGTCTGCTAGATATACCTAAAGGAAAAGTTGGTGATGTTGAGTTCAGCAAGCTTAAACTACCCTTTGCAATCGATAATAAACTACTAAACATACCACATCTGCAAGCGGTTGTGGCAGGTGGTCAGGTGGATATCATGGGTTTGCTGGATCTCTCCCAAAAACCCCTGCTCTATGAGTCACAGCTAACGGTAACTGCAATGGATGTTGGAGAGCTACCAAAGCAACCAGATAGTCAGACAGGAGTGCAGCTTGAAGGATATCTATTTGCCCATGGCACTATCAATGGTCAGCTGGATAACAAGACATTTCTACCTACGGGATCACTTTTTGGTCAAGGCCATATTTTAGTGGAACCGGGTAGTTTATCAGGTTTAGATCACAATGTTTTTTACCAACAAAAGACAAAAGAGAGTATCATCTCTGATGAGAATAAAGCTCTGTACTGGAACAGTTTAGAGGCTGAAGTAACCCTGTTGGATAGTGTGGTGAGCCTGGATAATATCATGATAGATAGCTCTCAAACCCAGATATCAGGCAAGGGGAGTTTGAAGCTAGCTGGCAAGGGGGAGTTTGATTTAGATGTTAAGACAGATTTTGATAGCAAACAGGGATTCAGAAAGAACTTTGCTGTTAAAATTATCGATGAAGGTAAAAAAAGTGCGTTGCGTATGCAGCCAAAACTACAATAGACAGATTATCAAACCCATATTTCAAGGAATTTTTTGTTCGTTGTTCCACCAGGTGTAGATCCCCGATAGACCGCGAAACCTTTGGCCCTCATCTAGTCCATACCCTACAAGACGTACATCAGGAACCTCAAAACCTAAATAGTCTATAGTGACATTTTCAGTTTCAGCAACTGTTTTGTGGAGCAGAATAGCCAGTTTTATGGAGTTGGGTTTGTAGTGCTCAAGAGCTTGACACAACCGTTTTTGACTGAGGCCGGAATCTAGAAGCAGATCAACGACAATAAGATCCCGACCTGTGATAAGCTCCCGGTCTGCCTCACTTAAAAGTGCCTCCCAATCTGGTAGGCGAGGTGTGACGAAAATCACCGGAATTGGTCTGTTCATGGCGGTTAAAAGCTCGGCAGCAAAAATAAAACCACCCTTTAAAACCACCACCATCACCGGCTCAGAATCAGGTGAATCTTCAGTAGGATAATCTTCATCAATACGTTGCGCCATCTCCCCAACAGCCTTGCGTAGGTGGTTGCCATCAATCAGGTTGCTAAGGCGGTCCAACTGTTTGTCGGCCATGGGGTCACGCTCCTGTTAATTATATGAGATCAGGTTTTTATTATTTAACAACTTTTAAAAAATGATCCAAAAAGTTCAGGTCGTACTGTCCTGTTTTAAATGCTCCATCCCGTATGATTCTTTGATGCAGGGGAATGGAGGTGAAAATTCCCTCAATTACATATTCATCCAAAGCTCTAAGCATTCTAGCAATGGCTTCATCACGATCTTTTCCATGGACAATCAGCTTGCCGATCATGGAGTCATAATATGGGGGAATTTGATACCCCTCATAGGCCGCAGAATCCACTCGTACACCACCGCCACCAGGGGCGTGATAACGGGTTAAACGACCGGGTGATGGGGTGAAATTTTCCGGGTGCTCGGCATTTATACGACATTCTATAGCGTGTCCGGTAATAACCACATCTTCTTGGGAGAAGGTTAAAGGTAGACCAGCAGCAACTCTAATCTGCTCTTTAACCAAATCTATACCAGTTACCATCTCAGTTACCGGATGCTCAACTTGAATTCTGGTGTTTACCTCAATGAAATAAAAATCACCTTGGGAGTCTTGTAAAAATTCAAATGTTCCAGCCCCTGTATAACCAACTGCAAGGGCTGCTTTAGCCGCTAATGTTCCAAGCTCTTCCCGCTGTTCAGGGGTTACTCTAGGGGAGGGTGCCTCTTCAAGAATTTTTTGATGCCTTCTTTGCAGTGAGCAGTCCCTTTCCCCCAAATGGACAGAATTGCCATGTTGATCAGCCATGATCTGGATCTCGACATGACGGGGATTTTTAAGAAATTTTTCAATGTAGACATCGCCATTTTTAAAAAACTGCAACGCCTCATTTTTTGCTACAGTGTAGGCACTGATAAGAGCAGCATCAGAGTGTACTACCTTCATGCCACGTCCACCGCCACCACCTACCGCTTTGATGATAACCGGATAACCAATTTTACGGGCAGAGATAAGTGCCATCTGCTCATCAATCACTACACCTTCTGAACCAGGAACCACAGGAACCTTGGCATCAATCATCGCAGCCCTGGCACGAACTTTATCACCCAACAGACGGATTACATCCGGGCGTGGTCCGATAAAAATCAAGCCAGAGGCTTTGGTTATCTCGGCAAATTCAGCATTTTCCGCTAAAAAACCGTAGCCCGGATGAATAGCCTGGGCGTCGGTAATCTCAGCAGCAGCCATAATGGCGGTTATATTAAGGTATGAGTCGGTGGAAGGATTGGGGCCAATACAGACCGATTCATCAGCCATCAACACATGCATGGCATCGGTATCAGCCTCTGAATGAACAGCTACTGTTTGAATCCCAATCTCTTTACAGGCCCGTTGAATACGCAGGGCAATCTCGCCACGGTTGGCGATCAGAACTTTGTTGAACATAGCCAACCTATATTTCCTCTAATTGAAAGAGAGGTTCACCATACTCAACAGGAGATGCGTTATCCTTAAGAACACTAACAACTCGGCCTGAAACTTCAGACTCAATCTCATTCATCAGTTTCATCGCCTCAACAATACAGACAACTTGCCCCTTTTTGACGATATCACCAACGGCAATAAAATGTGGTGACTCTGGGGATGGAGCCAAGTAGATGGTTCCCACCATAGGTGAATTGATGGTCACACCATCAATTTTTTCCTCGGTAGTTACCGGAATTTCTGTGGCTGGGTCCACTTTAGGAGCAGGCTCAGGCGCACTCTGTATATATGTGTGTTGTGGGGTAGGTGCAGGCCCGTAAACTGTTCCGGTGGTTGGTCCGGTAGGAGCGCGATTAATGCGCACAGTTTTTCCCTCTTCAGTAATTTCAATTTCAGAAACGTCTGTTCCAGATAAAAAACGTATTAACTGCCGAATCTCTTTGAGATCCATAAAACTTCCCCTTCATTCTCAAGGATGTAAATTGTTATTAAGCTAATTGTAAGCTGAAAATTTATTCCAAATATTTTTCTCAAGGTCTGCTATCTTCAAGATAGTTTACCCCGCCATCTAAAGCCAAAAGATAACCCTTTGGCCCCATACCGACAATCTGCCCAATGGCTATGTCGGAGATAGTTGAGTGTTTGCGAAACGACTCCCGTTTGTGGATATTACTTATATGTAGTTCAATCACAGGTAGATCAACTGCCAACAAAGCATCACGAATTGCTATGGATGTGTGGGTATAGGCAGCAGGGTTGATGATTATCAAATCACTGTGTTGTTTGCTCTGTTGAATACGATCTATAAGCACCCCTTCATGGTTGGACTGAAAAAATTCCAGCTCCACCCCCAACTCTATCGCTCTTGTGCGGCAAGACTCCTCTATATCGGCCAATGTCATGGTTCCATAGACAGAGGATTCTCTGCGCCCAAGAAGATTAAGATTGGGTCCGTTAATAATCAAAATTTTAAATTTTGTACTCACCACACTCTCTATTGCGTCCTAATAACTTAATTGGGCTTAAAAATACTCTTGAGCTTTTTGACCTCTGGGCTAACAACCGATTTTGCCTCTCTGGCTCTGTTTAGCTCAGTGGATAGCCTGTTTAATTCACCCTTGGTACGCTGTAAAACATCCAGTTTTTTTCTCGCCCTATAGCCACGGATATTATCAAGATAGCAGGTAAGATGTTTTAGTTCCTCTTGTTGACTATTTTTTCCGTTTTTTGCGTCCACACTAGCACTGCTATATTGATGTAGTTTTGCCAGATATTGGTTGAGCTTATGGATATCTTTATGCTGTTTTTCAACCTTTTGCTCACTTCTGGCAAGAATAGCCATGGACTCTTCAAGGAGTCTTTGCTGCTCATCAGTTTCACCTACGGCTGGTGAACCCTGGGGCTGGGTCTCTCTTCCTACATGTAACAGTTTTGCTAAAACAGCAAGCTCTGTGGCAAATCCTGGCATTTCGGCAAGCATTTTATCAAGCTCTGCCTGGGCTGCATAAACACGATTCTTATGAATCATCTCCATGATATTGCCAGTTAACTCTTTATATTTTTGCCACATCTGCCGACCTTATGGTCTGAGTTTATTAAACTATCGTGATTTTGCCAAAAATTCCACCATTGGGCAATGTTTGAATAGCTCGTAAATTTTATTAATTATAGCTTTTTTTACTTAACCTTTGATCCGCAAAGGATTTTTTCTTGGTTGGCTCTACCGATAACCAATATTTACCAACGAAAAAACTATTATATGAAAGTAATTTTTTTATGGATGATAGCATCTTGCATAATTCAACCAAATTATTGGGCAATATATTATTCAATTTTTGTAATGGATGATTGTTATATAGGAAAGCTTTATCCCAGGTAACCCTTCATATATAGTGGGTGGGGGATTAATTTTTTTTTTAAAAATTATTTTTTTTTGGTAATAGGTTAGTTATGCAGATAAAGCTCAATGGGGAATCCACCGAGATTCCTGAAAAAACCACAATTTCCCAACTTTTAACCCAACTACAATTTACCCCAGACCGGGTAGCAGTTGAGCGAAACCTGGAGGTTGCCCCACGGGAGAGTTACAATACCACTGAACTTGGTGAGGGTGATCAAATAGAGATAGTCCACTTTATTGGTGGTGGAGCAAGATAGAGTTTTTTTAAGGAAAAAAATATGGATGATCAGTTAAAAGTAGCAGATATGACATTTAACAGCCGTCTGTTGGTTGGTACGGGTAAATATAAAGATTTTGAAGAGACAGCTTTGGCAATTGAAACATCAGGTGCCCAAATTGTCACGGTGGCTGTACGTAGGGTGAATGTCAGTGATCCCAAAGCACCGATGCTAACAGATTTTGTTGATCCTAAAAAATATACCTATCTGCCCAATACCGCTGGCTGTTTTACTGCAGAAGATGCGGTTAGAACTCTGCGTTTGGCAAGAGAAGCCGGGGGTTGGGATCTTGTGAAACTTGAGGTTCTATCTGACCCAAAATATCTCTGGCCCAACAATCCCGAAACCTTGAAGGCAGCTGAGTTGTTGATAAAAGATGGCTTTAAGGTGATGGTCTATACCACCGATGATCCCTACCTCTGCAAGCTCTACGAAGAGATGGGGTGTGTGGCGGTTATGCCCCTGGCAGCCCCAATCGGTTCTGGCCTTGGTGTCTGTAACCCCTACACCATTCGCATTATTATTGAGCAGGCCAGTGTGCCTATTTTGGTCGATGCCGGGGTTGGTACTGCATCTGATGCAGCTATTGCCATGGAGCTGGGTTGTGATGGGGTTTTGATGAACACCGCTATAGCCGGAGCAAAAGATCCTATTCGCATGGCGAGAGCTATGAAATTGGCGGTTGAAGCAGGACGTGATGCTTTTTTGGCAGGCAGAATGGAGAAAAAACTCTATGCCACTGCCTCAAGCCCCATTGATGGTAAATTTTTTTAAAAGGGTAGTTTGCAACTCTAATGGATGATACTACCGCATCACTTTGGGACTGTCGCTGGCCCGACCCTGTCGCTATTAAAGTGGCAGCGGATCGTATTTTGGCAAGCCGATCACAGGATGATCCTGCCCTAAACCGAAAGTTGCGGGTTTATGTGCGTCCCGATCCTCCGGGTATGGTGGATGATCCAATTTCTGCACTATTGGTAACCCCCTGGGCAGCAGAGCGTGTCTACTGGAACCCACCGGAGCAAACCCCTGCTATTATTCATGCTGCGCCACTTGAGGTAGATGATGAAGGTAGGGTGGAAGCAGGTCAGGGAGTGATGCTGGAAACAAGCGAACGTACCATACCTGTGCTAGTCGCCTGGGAGCCTGAAACAGGTCACCATTTTATTGAAACCCTGCTCCATTCGGTTAGGGATTATGATTCACCCGAACAGGTAATAGCAGCACTTGATGGTGAGCAAAAGCCCCCAACAGCAAAAAAATCTCTCACCCAGCATTTAGATAATAAAATCAGCCGTAGAGGACTTTTTGGCTTTTTGGATCGTTGATAGACTGTTTTACAGCAAATAATGGTCTCAAAATTGCACATCAACAAGATGTTTTTGACTCTCTCTATTTTTTATATAGCATTTTGAGATGGTTTCCCTGATATAAGTGTTGCATAATCACCATAAAAATATTTTTTATGGGACTAAATGGCTAGTATCAGATATACTGGTCAACTACTAGCTGTATTAAAAACGGAAAAATATGGGTCAAAGGACCCTGATAGCATAGAATCTACTTAAAGGAGAATTAATAGTGAAATCTCATAAGATCGCCCTTGGTTTACTAGCTGGCACAATGTTGGCTTTTACTTCTGCTTGTTCCAAAAACACACCGCCACCAGCAGTTGAAGAGACAGCACCCCAGCAGTATTCGTCTCAGCCGCAAGAAGTTCGTACTGTAGAGAGTAGGGCGCAAGAGCACGCTGAACAGGCAAGAGAGGCAATGGCTGCTTCTGTAGCTGCTGATGAGGCTGCTGAGATGGAACGTGCAGAGATGGCTGCTCGTCAAGAGTGGCGTGAGGGTCTTAACAAATAACAGTTGCTGTGGTTAAATCATAGCCCCTTGTTGGCTATGTTTTTTTAGTCTGTTGTTGCGATATCACTATCAGTTATTTTTTTGCCGACCAGATGGGGCATACCATCTGGTCGGCGGACAAATCTATCTATAGCACCCCAATCAATCTGTACAACTAAATCGGGCCTTCTGTGTAAAGCGTTGTTGACTACAGTTGTGGCCATGGTTGCAAGCTGTTTTTCCTTGTCTTGGGCGATCTCTTCAGAAAATAGTGGGTATACCTCCAGGTATAGCTGGTTGTCACGCCAGCCAGCTTTTACTGGTTCGTGGACCAACCTTACGCTCTCACCTATTGTGGCATTATTAAAAAACTCTTTAACATCCTCAGGGTAGAGACGAATACAGCCGTGGCTGATCCTGCGCCCAATTCCAAAAGGCTGGTTGGTTCCATGGAGTAGATATCCCGGCAGGGAAAGATATAGAGCATGGGAGCCAAGGGGGTTTTCTGGACCCGGCTTAACAACAGCAGGTAGTTCAGGTTTTTCCTGTAGTATGGAGAGGGGAACATACCAGCTTGGGTTTTTTTGTTTACGAATAAGTTTGCTATTGGCAGTTGGGGTAATAAACCCTTCACGTCCTACCCCAATGGCGTAGGTATCCACCAAGCCACCCTCCACTCTATGGTAGAGACGCATCTCTGGAATGTTGATAATAATATCTGAAGGGTTGTCCAAACCGGGTAGTATACGGATAAAAGAGCCGGTTAATCTGCTCCCAAGCTTCGGCTCCCATGGGTCTACATTGGGGTTGGCTAGGGCTATCTCATTATAACCCATGCCGTAAACTCTGGCTAACTCCATGAGGGTTTCATCGGCTTTTACAATATGCTGCATATATTGGTTGCCAATTAATTCATCATCTTTGGGGGAGACAAAGCGACGAGGTAATAGAGCCATTGCCTGTAGTCTGTTTTTGAAAATCTCTGAGTATGAGAGGAGCTTTTTTTCCTCCTTATCAAGCTCTTGTGCATATGAGCTACTGGCTGAAATTGAAATAAGAAGCAGAGCAAAACAGACTTTTATCAAAATATAATCTTTCATCTGCAAAATGTTACTTTGTTTAAATTAAAATGTCCAAAATCTATTTATCCTTTTGGGGTACATTGACCATTGCCAGAACAAATAGTAGTTTTCCTTTTTGGCTTGTTAATCATCAAGGGTTCCTATTAATTATTGAACCCTTGTTTAATTGGGAGAATGTGCAAGATGGGACGTGTATTTAATTTTAGTGCAGGACCAGCGGCTCTACCAGTCTCAGTTCTAGAACGGGCAAGGGATGAGATGGTTGATTATCAAAATTCTGGTATGTCTGTGATGGAGATGAGCCACCGCTCCAAAGAGTATATGGCTATCATCGCCAAGGCCGAGGCATTGGTTCGTAAGCTGATGGGTATTCCAAAAAACTATCATGTGCTGTTCCAGCAAGGTGGAGCAACCATGCAGTTTACCACAGTTCCCATGAATCTTATATCTGACCCGTCAACCCAGAGTGCAGACTATATCAATACCGGTAGTTGGTCTAAAAAGGCCATTAAAGAGGCCAAAAAGCAGTTTGCCAATGTCAGGGTTGCCGCTACAAGTGAGGAGGTTAATTTTTCTCGTATTCCCACACAAGACGAGTTGAAACTAAATCCAGAGTCAACTTATGTGCATATGACCACAAACAACACAATTTTTGGTACCGAATTTCACTACACGCCAGATACTGGCTCTGTACCTTTGGTAGCGGATATGTCCTCCAATATCCTGTCCCGTAAGCTTGATGTCTCCCGTTTCGGCATTATCTATGCGGGTGCGCAAAAAAATCTCGGTCCCAGTGGTGTAACACTGGTTGTTGTGCGTGATGATCTTGTGGGTCGCAATGATGGGCTACCATTGATGGCAGACTACAAGGCTCAAGCAGAAAAGGAGTCCATGCTCAACACACCACCAACTTATGCCATCTATATTTTGGGGCTGGTACTAGAGTGGATGGAGTCCAAAGGTGGGGTAGAGGCTATGGAGAAGATCAATATCCGTAAAGCTGCCAAGCTCTACTCAGCAATTGATGCATCAGGCTTTTACGGCTGCCCAACCCAAGTAGAGAGCCGCTCCCGTATGAACATACCTTTCACCTTGAAGGATGACGGCCTGAATGCTGCATTCTTGGAGCAAGCCAAAGGGGCTGGTCTGGTAACTCTAAAAGGTCACAGATCAGTGGGAGGAATGCGCGCATCAATCTACAACGCAATGCCGGAAGAGGGGGTAGACGCCCTAATCAGCTTCATGCAGGATTTTGAGCGTAAAAACGGTTAAGTATAAATCTAGCCCGATCAGTTGTTTTTTTAAAAGTTTTTTAAAAATTAAGGGAGTCCAGTGAATAACCTCATTGGACTCCCTTTTTTATAACGGACAGCAATAACACGAAACAGAGTGGTTAGTTACTCATGTTTGTTTATTTGAAATAAGTTTTTGATGCGCAACTTGAGCTGTTCCTGCTCTGTTCTATCCGGCATTTGTTTGATATATTCAACAACCTGTTCAAACATAGATCCAACATCTCTTAACTGAGGTTTCAGATTGATAGCCGCTTTATACCAGTTGAGGGATTGCTCAACATCACCAAGTATCAAATATGCTTCCCCAATTGTCGCCCTTCCCCAGTGATCTACAGGGGCATCTCCACAATGTTTAATGACCTCTGTAGCTAAGTTGCGGGCTTTGTCCTTGTCCTTACGGTAGACCAGGAACAAAAAAGCTAGATTGATTCCATGATATGCAGCTTGCTCGTCGTTAGCTTTACGTAACGAGAGGTCGTAGGCACTTTGATAATTCTTAATAGCACGCTCTGCATCTTTCACCTGACGTTTATCAAGCCATCTCCGTTTTAGGCGACCTGCGAGAACTCCAGCGACATCTGTTCCCCGGGAATGTTGTTGTTCGAGAAGTTCAATGGCTTTTTTTTGTTGTCCCAGCTCTTCAAGTGCCAGTACCAGGTCCACAAATGCTCCATCGTCAAGCCCTTCTTGGTCGGGAAGATAATTATGGACTAATTCCCTGTAGGTATTGATCTTGATGGCTCGCAGAGCCGAATCAATAGGCATTGTTGGCCCGCTTCCAGAATTGATACCATCCAACACATGACGGATGGCTAGATCTTGGCTTTCTGTGCAATTCAACATAGTTACATGGTTGCCAGGAACCTTTGAGCAGACCTCGCGGGGGAACGGTTTATGTGCGGTTTCGACTGGTACTAACTCATCTCGCTCTCCAGCAATGACTTCCAGATGGTATGGCTTTTGATGTTGGGCTAACCCATTCCAATCATATCGTAGCTGTTGTATAAACGAGCCGCTGGCATTCATATCACGAAGTTGCCGCTTCCAGAATTTGATTCGTCCGGCTATTGTTAAACCATTGCTAGGTGTACCGTAGAGAAATAAATGGCTGATACGCAAGGCAAAGTTGGGATCATCCACAATTGCTTTTTGTGCCACAAGGCCACCCATACTGTGGCTCACAATGACCAAAGCCCCATATTCGGAAAGGGGTTTGCGACGGGCATGTGATTGAAGGAGAACCGACAGCCTATCAATAGAGGCATCCGCAGCCCACATCCGCGGAATGTCCAGTCCTCGTTTGGAAGAATAGCCAAAGGTCCATAAATCCCAACCAGATAGCTCTTCTTCTATGTGTGGGTAGAAATTTTCCCAGGTAAGGGATTTGTCTCCTGTAAAACCGTGGATGAAGACAACGGCTGCTTTGGCATTATTATATCGCAGACGTTTCAGTCCAGATCTGTTTTCGGTTTTCCCCACCTAAGTTCTCCTTGGTAAAAATATGAGTTGTAAATTGGTTCTAAGGCTGCAAAGCTAAAATAACTTGTCTAAAACTCTACCGTATTAGGATGTAGTTCTTCTACTAATCCCTATGATTTACAAACTTCCATTCAAATCAATATAGATTATTATGTTATGTGTGTCAGTCAAAATATGACCAGATCATAAGGGGAGCATAGAATGTTTTTGGGAAATAATTAAATGATTTTTCTGAGTGATAAAGCTAAATTTTTTAAATCTTAAAAAGTATATTTTTGGTTGGTTTTGCTTTAGCTGCACACATTTTAAATTAGAAACTTTTTTTAATAGCTTCTAACAGAACTGACCAAAAAGTGAAAAAATATCACTTGAATGTCTATTGAAATTTTTGTCTAGCTAATATTTTAAATTTTACTAATTACTATGAGGGGGGACTCTAGCTGTTTTCAACTTTGGCTAGAGCAATTTCAGATGCTTCGGCGTATACCTGCCATGCCTCGTTGGGTAGTTGGGATAGCTTGGCTATCTCCTCTTTGCTGGCCTGTTTGGGTAGAATTTCTGGGTTTAGAAGCTCGGCTCGCATTGCTCCGGAGCCGTCGGTTGCACTTTTAAAGCCGATTATCAGACCTGTTGGTTTGTGGGTTATTTTTCTACCCAGAAGATTGATGTCCCAGAGGGTGTCGTTGTCTATTTTGCTTCTTCCGTTTTAGGAGACCACTCTTTGGCAAGTTTTTCTGCCTCGGTAGCCTGTTCAGGAGTCATCTCTTCTTTGGCAATCTGGAGGTTTTCTACACCATCTAGCAGCCCTGATGCCGCAGATAGGTGAAACCATTTTGCTGCCTCTACAACATTTTCATCCACACCTTGACCAGTTGCGTAAAGTATACCCAAGTTGCTCTGTGCCTTGGCATCACCCTGTTCAGCCGCCTTGGTAAACCAGTACACTGCCTGGCCAATATCAGGAGCAACCCCCAGCCCTTCCAGATACATTGTACCCAGGTCGTGTTGGGATAAAGCAAAGTTCTGTTTGGCTGCTAGAGTATGCCAATGAAGCGCCTGGGCATAGTCCTGTGCCACCTCCACACCCTCAAGAAATATGGCAGCCAGATTATGTTGAGCCTTGGCATCGCCCCATTCAGCAAAGGTGGCTAAAGTAGCAACATAGTCCCCTTGATCCACATTGTGAGTACCAATTGTGGGTTGTGCTTCCTGTTCTATCTGAGTCGGTTCAGGTTTCAAGCTGATCTACCCTCTTTTATAAATGTTTGAAAGTATATCATGGTAATTGATAAACAGTGTATCACTTTTTACCTTGAATAGTGCCTTTTCTGCTCTTTTTCAGTCTTGCACCGTGTTTCCATAACAGTTTATGTACATAACTGTTTTTTGCTTTGTTAAGTGGTGTTTCACCATCCTCGTCCTGGGCATCGACATTGGCTCCATGGGCAGCCAACACTTTTATGGCTGCTGGTGAGTTGCCCATTGCTGCCATATGAAGCGGGGTCAAGCCAACACCGTTTTTGGCATTTACTTGGGCACCATTATCAAGAAGCACCATAACCAAACCCCTGTCACCGTGATAACTGGCACTTATCAGCGGTGTGTCTCGCTGTATATTACCCAAATTAACATCGGCCCCACGAGATACCAACGTAACTGCAATTGAGACAAAACCCCTCTGTACCGCCATCAACAGTGCTGTGTTTTCGTTAAGATCTCCAGCGTCAATCATCGCGCCACGATCCAGCAACCACTCAACCATCAACTGTCTTTTGGCTAAAACAGCATAGTGTAGTGGGGTCAGGGCGAAATTATCCCTCTCATTTATATCAGTGCCTTTCTCCAGACGACGCTCAATTTTTTTCTGCAAACCTTGAAAAGCCAACTGGTGCATGGTGGGGCCAGCTTCAGCTACCGGAGGAGGTAGCATAAATGGCAGCACTGCACCTACAAATAGTAGTAAAAATAATTTTTGCATCTTACCGCTTTGGGTTTTCGTAGCATCTATATTTAATAAATTGTTGTTACTTTTGACCCGCATTTTAATAACCGCCCATTATTTTTGATCTCTTGTTTTTTTGTTGCCTATGCAAAAAATCTGTCGGTTGTCATGATATATTTTGACGGTATTTCACTATTTGACGCTGTAGCTTCTGTTTTACTATTTTTGCCTTGATCCTCTGTAACGGTATAATAAAAGCTCCTGATTTTTGGATAGCATCAGGTAGTTTCGCTAAAGCTTTTCTCGCTGTTTTTGCTCTGTCAAAACTGCCGTAATAGATTAAATATTGTTGATCGTTAACAGGGAACATATAGAGATCATCTGTCATATATGCAAGGCCCAAGTTGTTGATAAAATTGTCAACATTTCCTATTGTTGCCTTAGATACTCGCATAATTTGAATGCTATAGCTGTTTCCAGGCCTGCTCATCAACTTCTCACCCGCCTCTACCCTTTGTGCCATAAGGTTTCTATTGCTTGTTTTGTGCAGTTGAGTGGGTATATTTCGTAGACGATATTCCATAATCAATGGCGACATCTCTGCAGTTGTCATTGTCTCTGCAGCTAAGGGTGAAGATGTCGCATAGGCTTTGTTTATCAACTGTTTGGTTTGATTACCCAAAAAGTTTTGCGCCGGAATTTTTTTCCCATATTTTTTGGGTTTGCTGGGTTTGGCTGCTAAAGCCTGCTTTATATCGGCACGCTTTTGCTCAAATGATTGTGTAAAAGTTTCCTCTATCTGCGGTTCTTGTTTTTCAAAGCTCTCTGGCTCTGTAAAATTATCTAGTTGGGCAAAGTTCTCTTGTTGCTCAAAGTTCTGGGTAATAGTCTCTTGTAAGTGAGGCTCCTGCTCAATTAAATTATCGGCAACAACATCTCTTGGAGGCAATGTCTCCTCTTCCATAAATGGTGAGTCGTGAGATGTTTGATTATCCGGCAGATAAACATAGTGGGCTTTTTTGCGGTCTGGTAGCTTATAACTTATCCCGACTTCGTGTGATATGCTGCTATCATTGCTGTTACTGTTTTGGTATGTCTCAGAGAAAAAAGAGCTTATTAAACCAGCAGTTAAAAATGCTGAAGTGCTACAGACAACCAGGGTTACCATCCAACTTGATAGTCTACTCAAAAGACCGCCACTTTCTGAAGAGTAATCCTCTTCTATCGGGGGTTGTTGTTGTTGGTCCACTTGTTATCTCCCATTATTAAATTAAACCAGGAATAAATCCAGCAAGCTTTAACTTAACGGTAACTATTGGATTTTAAAAAATTAAAAACCCAATGTTAAACCCGTAACACCTTGCAATATTATGATTCCAAGCTAACTCAAAAGTTTCAATAAAGTGCTAGTTGAAAGTATGAGTTGAAAGTCTGAGTTGATTTAATAATGCTATTTTTATGCCACTTTTTAATTTTCTTCCTCGTTAATGGTTGGAATATCGATGACCGCTTTTCTAATGTTTAATATATGTTTGGTGTTTTTGGTTGGGGGAATTGTGGTTACACCTCTTCTGGCAAATCTAAACAGTTGGTAGGGTCTTTGGCTCTCACCTGATTTTTGAAACTGTATTCTGCCTGCAGACCCGGCAAATCCTTCTGAGTCGGCAAGACCTTCTTGCCAGGTTAGACCGCCCATTCTCTGCTCTCTAACAAGTTGAGCTACAACTGCCACCCCATCATAGGTGAGGGAGGCCAAGCTGGTTGGGTCCTCTTCCCATGCTTGGTGAAAAGCCATGCGGAACTGATCACGTAGTTGGCGATCGGTATCCAGAAAGACCGCACCACGGAGATACTCTGTACCCCCTTTAAATAGTGATTGCCGATTCCAGCTTGAGGTACCCAGCAGGGTAACTTGAGGGGAACGAATGTTGTAAAAAGCAGCTTGTGGGGCAATTAGCCTTATCTGTTTTGCAAGAGTTGGTAGAAACAGCGCGTCAAAGTCGGTCCAGGCATCAAGATTTTTTACCTCAGTTGGTGGCAGAGGGTCAGATGGATCCAAGGGTATGGTTTTTTTTGCACTGGCTATACGTTTATGTAAGATTTTAGGGTCGAGGTGGACCAGTGCTTTTATCCAAGGGGTAAAATCTGGACTGTTGGGTTTAAAAAAAGTGGAGCGCACAACTTTACCATTCAGGGCTGTTACCTCTTTAGTGAACGCATCTGCCATTACATGACCATATTTTGAATCTGGAGCCAAGATTGCGATACGGTCGAACTCTCGCTCTAAAACAGCATAGTTGGCCATTATCTCGGCCTGTCTTTCGGGGCGTAAAGCGTTACGATAGATATGGTCTTCTGACTCGTCTATCTCGATATTATGGTTTAAAACCATGATCGGCAGTTGCAGGTTTGTGGCCTCAAAAGTGGCAATTTTAGCCGCTGAAGTAACAACGGGACCAATAATAATGTTGACCTCTTTACTGTGCAGCTCCTTAACCGCAGCTCTTGCGCTATCTACTTTGCCACCACTATCGGCTACAAATAGTGTTAATGGTACATCACGATAGTCAGATAGTGCTTTTTGGGCTGCATGAAGTAGATTATTTCCCAATTTTTTGTGTCGCCCACTCAAAGGTAACATTAACCCCACCTTGAAAGGTGGTTGGTCACGGGGTTTTTCCAAACGGTATTGGGCCTCTTGCATAGTTTGGGGATCGTTGCTGGCTCTTGCCCAGAGATTATGGGCAAGGTTTTTGTCACCAGCCCTGATGGCTTGATCCCCTTGTGCCAAAATCAGTTGTGGCAGCAGAGGTGAGGTTTGTGGTTGTAATGAGGTGATAAGGTCAATCTGACGTTTGGATTGCAGATTGGCAACCCGAAATAGTACTCTGTTTTGATCCGGTGTAAGGGCTGTTTTGGGAGCTAAAGTTAAAAATATGTTTGTACTTTCAGGGGTGGCAAAAGCAAAATAGCCTTCCAACAGATGTCGCCATCCTTCAATGGCTTGGGGTGCATCAAGATTGCTTAATACTCCCCATGCTTGCCATGATTTATGAAGATCTTCCCGGTAGTTGTGGGCCTCTCCCAGCAGAAGATATGCTCTGCCAATATTTGGGTGGGGGTCATGACTTACCGCCTGTTCGAGAAGAAAAATTGCCTCATCAACTATCCCCTGGCTCAAAAAATACTCTGCCAACTTGGTTTTTGCTTCAGGAGCAGAACTGGAATTTGGGTAGTTGGCAACAATTTTTTTATAAAATTCGGCAGCAGCTGCAAGATCATTGGCTGCGGCTAGTTTATCAGCCTCTTGCAGCCATTCAATATCCTGGGATAGCTTTGGCTTCTCTTTGGGCTTTACAACTTTTTCTTCTACCTTTTTTTCTACTTTGGGTTTGTCCGGTACGGAGCTACAACCTGAAAACAGTATAGCTGTGGCTATAAATAGCCCAAAGAGCATAGTGCCATTTTTGTCTTTAGATATGTTATTAAAGGTTGTGTGGTAACGGTTTATCAATGACATTATCCCTAACCTTGGAGCTATATTTTGACCTGAGAAGTATAAAACACCGTTTTTAGCGTGGCTCTAAATAGTGATAATACTAAAACCACATTTAAATTTGTACCGTGTTTTGCCCCTAATGGGCAACAAAAAGTATGTATGATCAATTTTTAGGCCAACTTTTTTTGCTATAACTCATGACCATATTACGAAAACTATTCGGTAACCAAGGTGAGAAAAGGGCCTGTGAATATCTGCAACAGCAGGGTTATGTCATAGTGGAGCGTAACGTTCGCAGCCGAATTGGTGAAATTGATCTGATAGCCATGGATGGTGATACTTTGGTTTTTTGTGAGGTTCGCTCTAGAGCTGGAGAATCTTTGGCCCAGGCAGCGGAGTCCATTGGAGCAGCTAAACAGCAGCAGTTGCAACGTCTAGCAGAGGCATATTTACAAAAGCGACCAGAGCTTGCGGATAATGAGTGCCGTTTTGATGCTGTTCTGTTGCAAAAAAGTGGTGATATCTGGTCTGTGGAGCTAATTAAAGATGCTTTTTGCCAAGGGTGGTAACAGCTGTTTTACAATATTTATCTGCCACTAATTGTGGATAACAACCGGGCTGGATTCTCTATTAATATAGTGTTAAAGTAAGTTTGGAATCTTTCATTTATTTAACAAAATGTAGGGGATATCATGAGTAACATCAAAAGAGTTTTTACAATTATCTTACCCGTTGGGTTGTTGTTGCTTATTTCCGGGTGTACCTCTGTTGCAGTTGGTACAGGAGCCGTAGCAACCGGTATGGTCGCCGAACGTCGGGGGGCGGGGGATTATGTAGAAGATATCTGGGTTGCCTGGAAAATACGGGGTAGTTTTGTCCAGAGTGAAAAAGTTAGAGTTGCCAATGTCAATGTTTCCGTCTATCAAGGTCGAGTACTGTTAACAGGTGTTGCTGCTTCCCAAGAGGAGATATCAGAGGCAATCTCTTTAGCCAAAAATACCCGTGGTGTTTTAGAGGTCTCTTCTGAAATTCAAGTCCAGAGTGAGACTCCCAAAGAGTTGGCCAATGATGTCTGGATCAGCACCCAGGTTAAATCACGGCTGTTCTCATCGGATCATGTCCGGGGTATAGATATCCATGTGGAGACTACAAAAGGTGTGGTCTATCTTACCGGGCAGGCCCAATCTGTCGAGGAACGAGATCAAGCTATAGAATCGGCAAAATCGGTGAGTGGGGTTGTGGAGGTGGTCTCCTATATTCTGGTTAATGACAAAGCCATACCAGTTTATAATAAAACAACAAGCCCTGGTGTAATGGAGTGATCCAGACCGTGCCTGATAGCAATCCCAGCCAAAATGCTGTATCCCCCGTTACCTCCGGGTTTTTAGATAGATTGGCTGGGATATTAAACCCTGGTCAAATTTTATCAAGCAAAGCCCAACGGGAGGCCTACGCCTGGGATAATACTGGAATACGGGCTATCCCTGATTGTGTGGTTCTTGCGCAAAGTAGCACAGAGGTGGCAAAGGTTTTACGTCTCTGTAACGAGATGGCAGTTCCCGTTATACCTAGAGGAGCTGGTACTGGTAATGTTGGTGGAGCTTTGGCTGCATATGGGGGGGTGGTTCTCTCTACCCAACGGATGAATAAAATTGTCGAAATTGCCAATAATGATCGTTTGGCAGTTGTTGAGCCAGGGGTGATCAATGGCGATTTGCAGACTGCTTTATCCGGGTATGGTCTTTTTTGGCCTCCTGATCCATCATCATCTAGATCGTGTACCATTGGTGGTAATATAGCCATGTGTGCGGCTGGTCCAGGGGCGGTTCGGTTTGGTGTTACAAGGGACTGGGTGCTTGGTTTGCAAGCAGTGTTAGCAGATGGTACGGTGATAAATACTGGAGGACGTACTAGTAAAGGTGTGGTGGGTTATGATCTTACCCGGCTGTTGATCGGCTCTGAGGGAACTCTAGCCGTGGTCACCCAAGCAACCCTTAAACTAGCCCCCAAACCCCAAGCTCGCCGACTATCCCGGGCGGTGTTTAGCTCTGTTCAAGATGCTACCAAGGCAGTTGCCAAACTTATGACAGTGGGATCGCCACCTTCTGCTATTGAGTTTTTAGATGGGGCAAGTCTCAACCTGCTGCGCAATGAGAGCGACCTTTTAATCCATGAAGATGGTTGTGCCATGCTTCTTTTGGAGGTTGCCGGAACCGCTGCTGATGTTGAATCCCAAGCCCAAGAGGTGAACAGCTGTATTGCTACGTTCTCACCCCTGGAGCAGACCCCTCCTGTGGGGATAGAAGAGGCCCAGGAGGTCTGGGCTGCAAGGTATGAACTTTCACCAATTTTAAAAAAGCTTGCCCCCAAAAGAGTGAACGAGGATGTGGTGGTCCCGGTCTCAAAGCTCAACCTGTTGATAGAGGGGGTGGAGGAGATAGCAACTGAAATTGATATTCCCATAATAAATTTTGGTCATGCAGGTAACGGCAACATCCATGTAAACCTCTTGGTTGATCCAGACGACCCAGTGATAATGGCAAAGGTAAAACCAGCTTTAGGGCGTATTTTCAAGCTTGTATTACAGTTGGGAGGTTCGTTATCTGGTGAACATGGAGTTGGAACCCAAAAAAGAGATTATATTGAGTGGGAAGTGGGGGATGATTCACTAAAATTACAGCGAAATATAAAAGGGGTTTTTGACCCGAAGGGTATAATGAATCCGGGTAAAATCTTTCCAAATGTGTAATATATGCTGTTTTACTACCTAAATTAAAAAATTCTTGTAACCAGAAAATTAACTGTTATATACTGCAATATATTATATAAATCAATAAATTGTGCTATACAGTATGTAATGGCTGTTTTTTCTTGCTGTAATGCAAATATTGACATTTACAGATGTTTATATATATTGGGCAGATAGCCTGGACATTTTATTTTTAGCCGGGCATTTTGCATGAGGTGGGAAATGAGCGATACTGAAGAATATACAGGAAAAATTGCCGATATAGTCTTGGAAGAGGGCTACCGTCCTTCCAAAGATGAAAAATACATGTCTCCTAAACAGCGGGCGTTTTTCTATCAGCTTTTACTACAGTGGCAAGAACAGCTCCGTGGTGATGCTGGTAAAACGATTTCTGTCATGACTGAGGAGAAGGCGCTGTTTGCTGACCCTTCTGATCGTGCCACCCTGGAGACCGACAGAAACTTTGAGTTGAGAACAAGAGATCGAGAAAGAAAATTAATCTCCAAGATTAATCGCACTCTGCTTGTTGTTGAGGCAAATGAGTATGGCTATTGTGAAGAGTGTGGTGTCGAGATAGGTCTGGGCAGACTGGAAGCACGTCCTGTTACCGACCAATGTATCACTTGTAAAACCAAAGAAGAACGCTCCGAGAAAACCAGCAGTGGCAGTATAGACGACACCTTTGAATAGGTCACTTTGGTAGTTAGGCATACCGCTATAAATTTGCATACAGTGGGAGTACTTATGTGTGCAAATTTTTTTAGATAATCGACTCTAGTGGTCTCAAATCATTAATATACAGTCAATAGCAAAACCTTTGGAGGCCTTGCAGGCCCCCAAACCCCCACGCTTTCAAATGTAAAGACTTAAAAACAAAGGCAAAACCTTGGGCTTCGCCCAAACCCAGCAGGGAGATAATCCCCCTGCACCCCTAATAATAAAAATTAATTTTTTTTTGGCTTTTGCTTCTATTTCCAGCAACTACTGGCTTTAGCAAATAGTGGGTTTAAATTTTCATCCCACAGTCCACTTATCATAGCTGCTGCTGCGACTCTGCTTTTTTTAATATCTGTTAGCTCTTCTACACCAATACCCCCAATAGCAACCATGGGTAGTGATGATGCTTGCTGGGCTGTAGCAAGAGTCTGTAACCCTTGTACTGCGTGGGTATCGGTTTTGGATGTCGTGGAAAACACCGGGCCGAAACCAATATAGTCCGCTGTGGTGTCGTGGGCGTTGTTGATCTCAGCTATGGTGTGGGTAGAAAGTCCAATAATACTGTTTTTTCCCAGTAGCTTACGACAGAGGTGGGCAGGTAGATCATCTTGACCAACATGGACTCCATCAGCTTTAAAATAGAGAGCTAAATCTACCCTATCATTGATAATAATTGCGGTGTTTTTACAGTGCTCCCTTAATGGAGGCAACCATGAGTCAATAAAATCATAAGCAGCCTGACCAGAGGTTTTACAACGTAGTTGCAAAACAGATATTTCGGCAGCAGAAATGGCAACCGCTACATCATTTATCTTGGCAGCTGTAAAACCCTCTTGGGAGTCTAGCCACTGGGCATCTAAAATTGGGTAAACCCCACAAATGGGGTTTTGCCTGGAATTGTTATAATTAACCATTTATTAAACAATAATCTGCTTGGCTTGGTTGGGCTGTAGCCTTGCTCCATATTGGGTAACCAAAACAGAAGAGGCCTTGCAAGCCAACGCTCCTGCTTTGGGAAAGTTAGAGCCATTGGTTATGCCGTATAAAAATGTTCCGGCAAAAAGATCACCAGCTCCGTTGCTATCTATAGCTTTAACTGTCACCCCCGGTATGTTGAACTGCTCTTTACCATCAAATAAGATCGCTCCCTTATAACCCAATGTAAGTCCGTACTGTTGGGTTATTTTTTTAAGCTCATCGGCGGCTCCTGCAATATTGTCCTTTCCAGTATACTCCATTGCTTCGTTTTCATTGCAAAACAGTAAATCCAGACCATCGCCGATAATTTTATCCAGCCCCTCACGGAACAGTTTAATCATAAATACATCAGAAAATGTCAAAGCCACTTTAACCCCAAGGCTACGGGCCATTCGCGCCGCTTCAATAGCTGCTTGGCAGGTAGAAGGGGCAGATACAAGATAACCTTCAATATATAGATATTCAGCTTGGGCAAGATGCTCTTCTGATAGGTTGTCAATTGAGAATGTTTCTGAAATTCCCAAGTGGGTACACATGGTACGTTCAGCATCTGGGGTAATTAGTACCAGACATTTACCTGTTGTGCCTTGGTTGGATGTTGTATCAATTCTGTTGTCAACGCCATTTCTTTGCATATCCTCAGCAAAAAAAACTCCAGCATCATCAGCTGCTACTTTACAAGAGTGAAAGCCGCTGCCACCAAACTGCGCCAAGCCAATCATGGTATTGGAAGCAGAGCCACCACAGGAGCGGTGCATAGTTGCATCTCCTACAGCTTTTAGCAGTCTGTTTTGCTGGGCCTCATCCACCAGCATCATCGACCCTTTTTCCAACTCCATTTTTTCAAGAAAACTGTCTTCAACCCTAAACTCCATATCAACAAGGGCGTGACCAATACCGTAGACATTATATTTTTTCATTTTTTTCTTCTTTCATAGTGCAAGTTGGGCCGTGACGGTCAGGACCGTAAGGAATATCCTTTAAACGTTGTAACAGGCTTTCGTGTAGTGTTCCGTTGCTTGCCAATAGTGAGCGAATAAGGGGATTTTTTTTGTTGTATCTGCATTTGCTGCCATCTTTATGGGTTATCTCTCCTCCTGCCTCTGTAACCAGCAGAGCACCAGCACAAAAATCCCACTCATTTTTAGGGGTCAAGGTAAAGGAGATATCAAAACGACCAGCAGCAACAAGTGATAATTTATAGGCTATGGACCCCATTGTTGTAATGGCAAACTCACTTTTAAAACAGTCCCAATCTCCACGTTTGGTCTCAGAGCGACTTGCAAGACAGGTGGAGCCAGTTAATTGGGTACGTTTGGTGGTGACAATGGGTTGCCCGTTTAATGTTGCACCGGAACCTAGCACAGCAAGAAATGTTTCGTCGGTTGCAGGATTTCGGACACAGGCAGCAATTGGTTTGCCATCTTCTATCAGGCCAATGGATACCGCAAACTGGGGCAGACCAATGATAAACTCCTTGGTGCCATCAATGGGATCAACAACCCAAACCCGATTTTTTTCCAAACGGTCTGGGTTATCGGTGGTCTCCTCTGAAAGCCAACCATAATCTGGGCGAGCAGTGGTGAGCATCTTGTGCAGTAGGGTGTCTGCCTCCAGGTCGGCTTTGGTTAGGGGATTGTTGACCCCTTTATTGCGCACCTCGGCACTGTTGGTTACTTGCTGACCCTTCCTATAGTATTTCATAATGACATTTCCGGCTGCTATTGCTGCCTCTTCCATTATGGTAATATCAGCTTCCATGGGATTTTTTTGTCCTTGGGGTAAAATATTGGGAATATCCAACCTACTAATCTACTTTTTTTTTGCAGGGTTGTCAGCCTTTTATGGAAGATGAGTCTATTTACGAAACTACCTTGTGCCGCGATGTTGGCTCATCAGTAGATGGTCAGCTGTTGGCTGATTTTGTCAAAACATCTCCAGGTGATCAGCTAGCAGAGCTGGGTACAGGTTGTGGAGAGGTTATGCTACAAATTGCCAAAGCAACACCGGGAGTGAAGGTTGATGGTTTGGAAATTCAAGAAGAGCTGGTTGAAATAGCTAGAAAACGTGTAATAAACAGTCCGGTTAATGGAGATGCCAGAGTATTGTTGGGAGATGTCATAACTCCCCCAGCCGTTATGAGACCGGGATCTTACGACCATGTTTTTACCAACCCTCCTTTTTTTAAAGTCAGTGCAGGGCGACTACCACCAGACAAAAAAAGGGCTATAGCCCGGTTTGAGCAGCGAGGAACCCTAGCCGATTTTATAACTTGTGGTGAAAGGTTGTTGCGTGTTGGGGGGGTGTTTTCTTTAATTCATAGAGCAGAACGAAGAGAAGAAATTATCGCTGAGTTAAAAAGGGTAAAGCTGAATCCAACCCGTCTTTTACCAATACAAGACAACAAAAACAGCGAGACAATATTAATTCTTATGGCAGCAAAAAAAGGCGAAGAGCTACCAATGGTGGTTGAACCAGCTTTGCTCATCAAGGAAATTTAAAGTATAATCCATTAATGGTAAAATGCTGTTTTTAGTTGATTGTTTGTGAAAATAGTGGACAATACACGCCATGGTGAAACCACGCAAAAAAAGTAGCTTTCACTCAGTTGCCCATCTCATAAAAAAGGTGACTGGCAATCTGGTTGACCACCCCAACAGCAAGGCCCATCGTCTAATAAAAGATTGGCGTAGGGCAGTTGGTGATCATGTTGCCAGACATACAGAGCCTGTCCGTCTGGAAAATGGAGTGCTCCATGTGCGGGTTGAGCACTCGGTTTGGATGGCAAACCTCACTTTTATGAAGCCGCAAATCCTGCAAACTTTAAAGAAAAATTATCCCCAAGAAAAAATCAGTGATATACGCTTTCGTGAAGAGTCCTTGCGGAGTAAACCAACAACCAACGCAAAAAAAACTGTGCCATCTCTTCCTCCTGCCATGGGGTCCGAAAAAAAGCAAGCAGAACATATTGTCGCACAAGTACAAGACCCAGATCTAAAAGCTCTGCTGGGTAGTTTGTATGAGTCCCACCTGGTACGCAAAAGGATAGATCCCGGTTTTAATAATAGTTAACTATTATGTTTTTAAGAGTTTAAATCATATATAATTTTTAAAAAAAATATAAAATATGGGTGAGTTATGAGTGAAGAAAAGCTAGATGGGGCCGCCCATTTTGTTAAAGCATTTTTTTGGTCAATGGCAGGTTTTAAAGCTGCTTGGAGATATGAAGCTGCTTTTCGTCAGGAGGTGGTTGCACTGGTTGTTATGGTTCCATTGGGGGTGTGGATAGGTGATGGGGCTGTAGAGCAAGCTCTCCTAATAGCTTCGCTACTGTTTGTGTTGGTGGTGGAGTTGCTAAACTCTGCAATGGAAGCCGTTGTTGATCGCATTGGATTGGAACACCACCCTCTTTCAGGTAGAGCTAAAGATCTTGGCTCAGCTGCTGTATTTGTCGCTCTTTCAATTACTGGTGTTATTTGGGGTTTGATAATTTTAACTAAACTCTGAACCATGCATTGTTCGTTAAATCCAAAAAAATAGTGTAACAGTTTAATAAATAAGACGTAATGGCTGTTAAACCTATTTCTATGATGGGTTTTATTCTTAAAATATCTAACAAACCAAACACTAAGCTGTACCATATAACTGTTGAAATTTACCGTTTTTTGTTAGTTATATTAATATAAATTATAGAAATGATAACTATAGTAAGCAACAATGCTGGCCTGAAAAAAATATCAGCCAATATTTAATCACAATAATATTCCTTGTCAGATATTTTGAAATGCTTCCTGACGCTTGGCGATATTAATATCTGTATAAATATTTAAGTAAAATTGTTTTATTCTCTCATGTGAGGACTATCTTTCATTGTAGAGATTATTATTTGCCAAATTTGCCTATACAATTTTGGAAATATTGCCGTATAAACGCCTACTTACATACAACAATACAATCAACACCAGGGACATGTAAAATTTTAATAATAAATTTCACCTTTAGTTGTGAGAGACACTGGTGTATATTTTCTTTCATATTATCAATTTTGATTTTATTTGAGAGTTTTTACAGTATCTGTAGGCTCGGTAACGTAAAGAAAATATTGTGGATATAATAATTTGATCACAATTTGGTAGTTTATAATATTCTCCACTTCCGGGCTTGGTGTTAGGCTCTTGTATTAAACAACTATTCTATAAACAGTTCTAGTTTATGTCATTTGATAGGATGGTAGTCTGGTAAATGAAAGATTGTATTCTTGTTGTAGATGAGGATGAAACCTCAAGATTACAACTGCAAAATATTTTGCAGGATGCCGGATACATATGTTGGCCTGCCTGTGATGTGGATAGCGCTCGTCTTAAATTGGAAGAGGCACGTCCAACTATTATCTTGTTGGATTGGTATCAATCTGGTTTGTCTAGTCTTGAATTTCTTAGATATCTTCGTAAGAAAGTCTCCCTTTTAGCCATACCGGTAATTATAATTTCAGATCGAAAAAATGAGTTGGAGCGAATTGCCGCTCTTGAGATTGGGGCTGATGATTTTCTCGATAAACCGATTTCTCCAGGGGAGCTGGTTGCACGTTTACAGGCTATACTGCGAAGGATTGATAATCGTTATAGCGGTGATTATATCGAATTGGCAGGTTTGCGCATTGAACTGCTAAACTACAAGGTATTTGCAGGACCCTCATTTACCCAGCTTGATATTGGCAGAATGGCTTTTCAGCTTTTGGTCTTTTTGACAATAAATCCTGAGAAGGTTTTTTCACGTGATGAGTTGGTGGAAAATGTCTGGGGTATGGAAAGTAATGTTAACAAACGGACCGTCGATGTACATGTTCGATATTTAAGGCGTGATCTGGCAAAAACAGGTCATGATAAACATCTGCAAACAGTAAGAGGTTGTGGTTATCGTTTCTCCTTGAAGGTCTAGAGATTATAATAAACCAAAAACTTATTAATCCTTCCTTGGTTTGTTTTGTAGCCAGATATTTTTCTAGATAAACTCCTCAATCAGTTTCCCCAACTCAACACCGGGATTATCATACTTCATGAATGCTGTACCGATAAGATAGGCATGGATATTATTTTCTCTTAATTTATTGATATCATCGGTGCTCTTTATTCCACTCTCCGAGACAACAAGGCGGTCTGTTTCGGTCATTGCAGCCAGACGCATTGTGACATCCAATGAGGTTTGAAAAGTTTTTAGGTTTCTGTTGTTTACCCCCATTAGTGGAGTTTTTAGATCATGGGCCCGTTCCAGCTCATCTTCATTGTGTACCTCCACAAGTACATCTAGCTGCAATTCCTTCGCAGCTGCTTCTAACTCTTGGGCTTGATTAGTTGATAAAACAGCCATGATTAGAAGTATGGCATCTGCACCAATTGCTCTGGCCTCGATAACTTGATAGGGATCATAAATAAAATCTTTTCGCAAAACCGGTAAAGATATTTTATCTCTAATTTGCTGTATGAACTTTTCATCACCAGAAAAAAAATCTTTATCGGTAAGACAAGAGATACATGAAGCACCGTTTTGTTGATATTCTGCAGCTATTGTGGCTGGGTTGAAATTATCTGGATCGGGTATAATAAGCCCTTTTGATGGTGATGCACGTTTTATCTCAGCTATAACAGCAGGAACTTTTTTATTGGCCTGAGCTATGAGGGCTTTAGCAAAACCTCTTGTTGGTTCAACTCCTTTAGCTGCGGATAACAGCTCACTTTCTGATCTTTGACCGCGACGTTTCTGAACCTCCTCTGCCTTACGGTTCATTATACGATCAAGAATATTCTCTTTGCCCATATTATCTCTCTACTTTAAAGTATTGATATTTTTAAAAGTCTGTTAAATCTCTCATTACAGTAACAAAAATATTTTCACAAAACGATGCTTCACCAAAATTGAGCAGCAATGTTTACTTTTAATAGTTTTTATAATCTTGAAGTTTTTTGGCCAGTTTTTTTCTTATTTTCAGCTCCAAATTAAGCATACTTACTATACCTCTATTGATTTTGGCACTAATCTCGGCATTGCTTTTTTCAGCAAAATATTTGGCTTTTATAACTGAAGCCTCACTCTCTTTTAAGGTGGAGAGTGCCTCCTGGACAATATCTACCAACTCCTTTTCTTGATATTTCTCTTCTGGGCTGGGTTCATTGCTAGGGAGAATATCAACCAGTTCACCTTTATCTTCTGGCAGAATGTTGTGTTTAGACGAAGAGATGTTGGTGTTTAACGATATATCCGTTGTCAGAATTGCACTTACCATATCTTTTACCGCCTCTTCTGATATTCCTGTTTCATCTGTTATTAACTCAACTAACTCATCAATATCGCTGGTAACTTTTCTATGTTTTATGGTTTGGGAAAATATTTTTTCCCGTTGTGTGGTTATGGGGACGTATGCCTTGCGTAGTTGTTTTCTGACTGTTATCTGAATCTCACGCATAATCCACT
>JADFZS010000049.1 GCA_015232405.1 Magnetococcales bacterium
TTGAAAGGCAGTTCATTACACAGAACTATTGAAAAATTTAAAAAAAGGTGAAGCATTTTTTTTTTAATTGTCCAACAGCCCTGTTCCGCTCACCAAAAGCAATCAATTAGAGATAGATTCAAAGGTTGGTGTAGTCCAAGGTGTACACCTATCTGGTGGTTGTATTAACAATCCCTGGTCAATCCAAGATCTACCAAACTATCTCAGTAAATTGACATATTCAGAACGCATAAGCCTTGTATCTCTTTTGCAAACAGTAGCAAACCGCATAGAGAGAGATACAGGGCATTTAGTAATGCTAGATAGGGAAATGGGTACAGGTTAGATCAATAATGGATTGTAGGCTTGACGATGAGGAGGAGCGAAGCGACGACGAAGAGGACATGCCGAAAATCCAGGTTTTAGAAGTCCCTGTAACACTTCTATTCTAATTAAACAGAACTGACGTAAGCAGCACAGTAGAGCACACTGGAGCACAAACAAAAAATTGAAAGGGAAACGAAAATGGCTTTAAAAAGAATGAAGAGGTTTCCAGGTATTGATGAAAATTCAAAGGACAACATCATCGAGGTGCAAGAAGATCCTAACGGAAGGTTTTTTGAAGCTCCAGACGAGTTAATAGACCTGCAGAACATAAACATTGTAGGCACAACTGTAGATACTGTTCGACCTATGTTTTCAGGAAAGCTCAAAGAACAGCCAATAAACAACATTATTAACTGTATAGAAAACAGGGGAGAGTTTTTGTCTCAATGGGTTTATGCGCAATGGCATGTATCAAAAGTAGGCAGAAGTTCCGGTTTTACCTACAAATTACAAAATAATGAAATTGGGGTAATTGTACTTATAAAGAGTCAATACAAAGCCATAGATAAAATAGCAACACATGTAAAAATAGAGCTATCACCCCAATTTATTCAAAGCAGAACACCAAAACAAATAACATCAGAAATGAGAACTATATCAAGCTGGTTGCTAGAAGAGCCAGAACCAGCAGGGGTACATGTTCATATGGCTGTAGATGTACAGGGCTGGCAACCATCAGAAGATTTTGAATCATTGTTTGTAACAAGAGCCAGGACAAAGCGTGTATTTGATGGGATAGCAAATGTTGAATTTGAAGGGTTGTCATCTGTTGCAATGGTTTATGGTCAACGTGAAACATTTATGTACGGCAAAGCATCGGCTCTACAAGCTTGTATATACAGAAAAGATATAGAAATAGTTAAACGTGATAAGCAAGATTATATGCACGAACTATGGAGTGTTTTAAGTGATGGTTTGTTTGATTCTGAAAAACCAGTATGGAGAGTAGAGCTAAGGTTTCACCACAGTGTAATTCAAGAAATAGGTATACATCTTGAGCAAGATTTCTTGGAATTTGAATCAGTAGTTCCATATTTAACAGATATTTGGCGTTATGGAATGAACCGTAATCGGTTGATGTACAACAGACAGTATTTAGATCCATTCTGGCAATTATTAGATGAAGATTGTGAATTTTACGTACCAGCAAAACAGATACAGTTAAAGAGAGTAAAAAAAAAGGGTGGAGAATGTATTATTCGCAACTGTTCAATATTTCTGGGGAATATGATAACGCTATACGCTAGAAGGGGGGATGATGGAAGTAAGTTATGGGATGACTTGTACAATATGGATATATACGACGATCTCATAGAATCATATGAGGAAAGAGGCAAGGATATTAAGCACCTTTACGATGATATTATCCGAGGTGTAAAACTAAGAAAATTAATTGGAAAGGCTGCATAAACATGGAGATATCAAATAATACAAATGATGGTGGAACATTTCAGAGACTATTCGAAAAATTTGGGCCATCAATGGGTTATGTAGATATTAAAGGATATTTTGAATACCCAGGTCTTGATCAAAGCTTTGTAAATTTAGTAAATAGAAGCAAAGAACCTTTTTTTAAAAGTCTAAGACAAGCAAGATTTAAATTTGGAAAACGTGTTAGGTTCAAAACAGAGGCTATAGCACAGATTATTGACGGGATAGGGAATCCAGCCTCTGGACAAGATCAGCAGTCCTTAGATGGGTGTAACGTTTGAGCATCTGCATAGATTTGTGGCCTGTTATAGCTGATACTTCTTGGTCAGATAAACCAAGTTCAACAAGTCGTGATGTTGCTTCGTGTCTAAGGTCATGGAAAGTTAAACCTTCAATTCCTGCCCTTTTAAGGGCTTGCATCCATATCTTATTAATGGTGTATGGTCTTCTTACACCATCCCGGCCTGGCTCACCAAAGAATACTAAATTAGTATCTTTGGGTCTTTCTTCACAATTCAAAGCCAGGTGTAAAACCCTTTCAGCTTCTTGGCTCATGGGTATAGTTCTGGTTTCGCCGTTCTTAGTATCAATTAACAAGATAGTTCGTTTTGAAATATTGATGTCTTGTTTTTTAAGAGAAACTATCTCGCTCTTACGCATGGCTGTTTCCAAAGCTAAGCGAACAATCCATCCAAGCATTGGGTTTGGGTGCAGATCCACAGCATCAAGTAGACGTGGCTCTTCATCTTTGTAAAGCCTCCTTTCTCGACCTTTTCCGGTTGGTGGCTTCCTGATACCTGCAACAGGGTTGAAAGTTAGACCTATATGCCACTCCTGTATAGCAATAGTGTATATGTGTGAAAGTAGAGCAAGTTCAAGCCTAACAGTGTTTGGTTTTACTACTTCTAACCGCATGTCACGGAAATTTGATATAATGTCTGGTGTAAGTGCAGCAAGAGAGAAATTGCCAAGGTGTTTAATTAGCTGTTTTGCTCTGAAATTTTCGGTTCTTATTGTTTCTTTTGCTTTTGTGGTAGTTACTTCCTTGAGGTATCTTTGAACTGCTTCTTTAAGAGTGGAGCGTTCAGCTTTAGATCTATCAACAAAAATTCCACGTTCCATTTCATCTTCAGTTCTTCTGGCCCATGCTTCAGCATCACGTTTAAGGCGGAAATTTTTTGATACGGTGGGCCATCCATTCCTTCTTATTAAGGCTCTATAACTGCCGGATGGTGTTTTGGAAAATGTAGCCATGGTGTTTTACTCCCTTGCATTGGAAGTGTACCGAAAATGCACATTTTATCAAGAACAAACAAAAAAAGCACCTACAGAGAGACTGTAAGTGCTTAATATATATGGCTCCCCGACTCGGACTCGAACCAAGGACAAGGTGATTAACAGTCACCTGCTCTACCAACTGAGCTATCGGGGAATGATGCTCTAAAGCCCGGAGAGAATAGGAAGTTGGGTGGAGTAAGTCAACCAAAAAACTGATAAAAAAATGTGGATAATTTTTTGTGTTTTTTTTTCGTTTTTTTAACCCACTGAAAAACAAGCATTAATCAATTTTTCAACAAGAGTGAATCACCCATTTAAAAAAATAAAATTATATACTTTTACTGCTCTTAAATTTTTTTTGGAAAATTTTGAAAATACAGGTAAAATTTACACTCTATACCATGGTGCAAAGTGCCTCTATAGGCTAACATACGTTGATAAATGTATTGCTTGTTATTCGCTCTTCTGGTAGTTTCTTATGGTTTCATTATAGTAGGGGTAGATGGTTCTTTGGGAACATTGTTGCTTTGTTCTGGTCTAAGCCTATCTCAAGTAAGAAGAAAAATAATAAAAAGTTTTGGAGGTTGTTGTTAGTGGGGGTACAGATTAAAAGACGAGATTTTGTTATGGGACTCTGCTCAACAGGGATTAGCTCTGTTATAGCATCGTCTGCTGCTGCGCAATTTTCTTGGACCCTAACTGCACCTAAAAAGAAGGATGTTCCTGAGCTGGATTTTAAAGCCTACCTTGCCAAGATCCGTAAATTCAACAAAGTTCACCCTACCGACATCTATCTACATCCAGATAAAATGCACCTTTTAAAATCTACTACCATGCGATTTAAAAGACTGCAAAGGTTGGTGGGACACGCTAATTTTCATCTTTTAAGCTTTGATGATGCCATCACCTACTCCCGTCGCTATTCACAAGTGGACGCATTTACACCTGATGAGTTGGAATTTTTGGAAGGACTTTTTGATGAAACCGCCGACCATTACGGTTTTATGGGCAAAAAACCCATTAAAAACCTAACAGATCGCATACCTAAACGAGAAGTGGTGAAAATCCGCCATACCGGAAACTATCTCTACAAAGGCAAACCTGTTGAGATGTACAACAGGATTAAAAAAGATCTGGGTGATAAGGTTATTCTGACATCCGGTATTCGTAGTGTTATCAAACAGTTTTTCCTGTTTCTCAACAAGGCATATAGTAGCGAAGGCAACCTCTCATTGGCATCCCGATCTTTGGCCCCTCCTGGCTATTCATTTCATGGCATAGGAGATTTTGATGTTGGTCAGGTGGGCTACGGTAAGCTCAATTTTACAGCACATTTCGCCCGTTCTGATGTTTTTCAGCGCCTACAAAAACTGGGCTATATAGATCTTCGCTACACCCGAGACAACCTCCTTGGTGTACGCTTTGAGCCTTGGCATGTTAAGGTAGTCTCTTAAAATTTATCAAAAAAAAGCATGCCCCACTCTTTTTTACCTCTGCAAAATAGTTAAAACCAACATTCCATCCTGTACGTTCATTTATCAATATCATCCAATTTTTTGGCAAAACAGATCTGTATTGCCAAAATATGCGGTTAAACCTAGAAACGGCGGTTGGCGGTGCGTACATGGCGTAACATATTGGTTTAGCTGGTGTAACAGAGCAAATCGAAGTCACCTCATTGGTGATGAGACTTTGATCTGTTATGCCAGATGAATCAATAGGTTGCGTCAGGTGCGTGCTGACAACTGCTGTTTCTAGGTTTAACCACATTGCTAACATATAAATACCGATTTAGTTGTTACACTATGTTTACCTTTATGTTAGAATTGGTGTCATATTTAACTTATTTTATCTTATATAACTATTAGAGAATAAAGATATATTTTGTATATCGGGTAAAAGTTGTGCAATCATTTCTGTTTAGATATTATTTACAACTTCGTTTAACTGCAAAATTCTTTTTTCTTTTAGATAACAAGGGATGGATTGTCATATAGATGTATAAAATGTTATCCCTGAAATCAAAGTTGATAGCGGTAGTGATTTTACCGCTGATGTTTGTTGGGATTACATCTATTTTATCCATACACTATTTAGAAGATTCTAACTTTGACACAATCATTGCTGACAAACATAGCTATTACAAAAAAACTTTTGAGTCGCAAATAAAAGCCAAAGGTGATTTTCTTGCTTTCAGCTCTTCTCTTATCCAGCAGAACAGCGGTTTAACCAGATCCCTTAAAGAAGAAGATATTTCACAAATAGCTAAAAATAGCCGGGAGCTTCCAAACCTATTTTCAACAGATAAACATCTTCTACTCTTCTGGAGAGATGGAAAGATTATTTTTTCAAATGAGGCTAACAATAAAAACATCAGAAAATATTATCCCCCCCTACTAGCCAAGGTAGCAAAGTCAAAATACAGGGATTTTTCCATAGAAAAACTACCTGATGGTACATTGGGGCTGATGCACGCAGCAGCATATAGAGATATTGCCAGCAACAAACCGTATCTGGTTGTTCAAGCAGTTAACCTTGATGGAATTTTTTCAAAGTTACAAAACATCGTCGGAAAAGCTGTTATTTCCATCAAACAGTTGGAGAGCATTGATGCCGATGACCATCATTTGAACATAGATAGCAAAAGTGTAAAATTTCATTTTCCCCTATATGACGTGACTGGCAAGTTTATCGGGGCAATTGCCATTGAAGAGGATATTTCAAGCCAATTAAACTCATTCCAAAAAACAGGAATGGTTACTTTTTTCACATTGGCTTCGGCACTATTGCTCGCACTATTTTTGGTTTATAAAATATTGCAATGGACCACAAAACGGACAGATTATATTTTACAAATGCTGCATCTTGTCTCAAGTGGAATACACCTGCCACCAGCAAAAACTGTTTTAAACCCAGATGAGTTAGACCGCATTGAGAACGGTATAAGAGAACAGAACCAGACCATTTTAACCAGCCAGGACCGATTGATAAAAGCTAAAGAGACTGCTGAAAAAGAGGCATTAGAGAGAAAGCTTGCCCAACAGACCCTTTTGAAAATGAGCAACCAAAATAATATGCTTCTCAACTGTGCAGGAGAGGGAATTTTTGGTCTCGACAAAAACGGCCTTATCACTTTTATAAACCCTGCTGCTTGCGAGATGATTGACAGAACTCAGGATGAACTTCTTGGAAATTCAAAACTGGATTTAATACAACATACAAGCGAAGATGGTACTGCGTTCGGCCGTGAAAATTGCCATATTTTAGCTGTATTAAATGATGGTGAGAGTCGTCATATCAATGATGAACTGTTCTGGTGCAAAGATGGCACAAGCTTTCAAGTTGAATATCTCAGCACCCCAATTGTGGAGGATGATAACATTGTTGGGGCTGTGGTTGTTTTCAGTGATATAACCGATAGAACATTGTCAGAAAGAAGAACAAGACGGCTACTTGCATTTCAGGAGGTTCTTAATGTCATCCACCAAATTTCATTTAAGGATATCCCTTTAAACAAACAGTTGGATCGTGCATTAAAAGAGATCCTGACCATTCCTTGGCTGTTTATTCAACATAAAGGTGCAATTTTTCTTACCAACGAAAACAGTGAAAAAGAGCTTATAATGGTCAGCCAGACCGGGATGAACAAAGATGAGGTAAACTCCTGTTCAACTGTTCCATTTGGTAGATGTATATGTGGTAGTGCTGCTAGTTCAAAAGTTATTGTCCATGCCGAAGCCATAGATGATCGTCACGAAATAACATTTACCAATATAGAGCCACACGGTCACTATGCTGTACCTATACTTTTAGGGCAAAAGCTAATGGGGGTTCTCACTCTGTACCTAAATGAAGGCCATAAGCAGAACAGCGAAGAGACCAACCTACTTTTAGCCATCGGCAACTCTCTTGCCAGTATGATTGAACGAAAAAAAGCAGAAGAGAATCTTATCATTGTCAATCAAGAGCTTGAAGAGCGTGTAAACAAACGCACACTTGAGCTGCGTGAATATGTAACAAGTCTAAAGCTGGCACAAGAACAACTTATCCAGTCGGAAAGAATGGCAGCACTTGGCGGCTTGGTTGCAGGGGTGGCCCATGAGATTAAAACCCCTGTTGGTACTAGCTACACTTCCAGCTCTTATCTAAAAACCCAAACAGAGCTGTTCAAAGAGAAGTTTGCCAAAGGAGGTCTTTTGGTCACCGACCTTGAGGAATATCTTGAAGAGGCTGAGGTTTCTGTTAACTTGATAACAGCAAATTTAATGCGCGCTGGTAAGTTGGTGGATAATTTTAAAGAGATCGCAGTTGACCAATCCAGCCAAGAGCAAAGAATATTTAACCTAAAAGAGTATATTGAAGAGATTCTGTTTACCCTAAGTCCCCGACTAAAAAAAAGCGAGCATGTGGTAAAAGTGGTCTGTCCTGATAATATCAACTTGGAGAGTTATCCCGGTGCGATATCTCAAATTTTGACAAACCTGATAATAAACTCTTTAATATACGGGTTTGAAGGAATCGAATCCGGAGAAATAACCATTACCGGCTCAACAGATGATAAATGGGTCTCTATATCATATTCTGACAACGGTGTTGGTATGAAAAAAGAGACTCTTAAGCAGATATATGAGCCGTTTTTTACGACAAAAAGAAATTTTGGTGGCAGTGGACTGGGAATGAATATCGTGTTTAATCTGGTAACCCAGAGGCTCAACGGTACAATTTCATGTGATAGCGCACTGGGAAAAGGGACTAGATTCAACATACAATTTCCTATTCAAACGTAGTATAAAAAGCTACCAAGAATATAGATTTTCATTGGAGCAGGACAATGTCAGAAGATAATATGTTATTATTTCCAGAGGATGGAGATACCCCATATATAGGTAAAGAGGCCGTCACCCTTTTTTCCGAAGAACCACCTTGGAAAATCATGTTGATAGATGATGATGTTGACATCCACTCCATGACCAAGATGGTTTTAAAAAAATTTGTTTTTGAAAATCGCCCAGCTGAGTTTATCGACGGCTATTCAGGTGCAGACGCCAGAAAATTAATTGTGGAACATCCCGACACTGCGGTTATTCTTCTTGATGTTGTAATGGAGACAGACAGGGAGGGGTTGGATGTTGTTCAATATATAAGAAATGAGCTTAACAACCCTTTTGTCAGAATCATTCTTCGTACCGGACAACCGGGTCAAGCACCAGAAGCTGAAGTTATTTCTGCTTACGACATCAACGATTACATGGATAAGGTAAACGTTACCGATCAAAAGCTCCACACAACGCTTATTACCAGCCTTAGATCATTCAACCTTTTGCGAACAATAGAAAATACCCGTACCGGCTTAAAAAAGATCATCGATGCTACCAGCCATCTTTATGAGTTGAACTCCCTTGGTCAACTTGCCACCGGTATTCTAACCCAGCTTGTAGCCTTAACCAGCCACAACGAAGGATATGAGCAAAATAATGCTGCTGAATGTTTTGCTGCTACGGAAAAACGTGGCTCAATCAACATATATGCAGCCTTTGGCGCTTTTGAGCCGCACATTGGCAAACCTGTTTTTGCTGTGGCTTCAGATGAAATAGTCGAAACAATCAACCAAGCCCTAAAAGAGAAAAACAGTATTTTTACCGACCACAGCTTTCTTGGTTATTTCCGTACCAAAAACGGCATGGAAAATCTGATCTACATAAAAACCAACAGCCCTCTTAACTCAATAAATCGCGGCTTGATTGAGGTTTTTGCCTCAAACATAGCTTCAGCATTTGAAAACCTATTTTTAAATCGAGAAATTACCAAATCGCAAAAGGATGTAACCTTCACACTGGGTGAAATTATCGAGACCAGATCTGGCGATGCTGGACAGCATGTTCGCAGAGTTGCCGAGAGTTCCCGTCTACTAGCACAACTTGCCGGGTTGTCAGAAGTCGATTGTGAACTTTTACGAACCGCCTCCCCCATGCATGATCTTGGTAAAATCGGTATTCCTGATGCAATTTTAAACAAACCTGGCAAACTAAACGATGAAGAGTGGAAAATGATGAAAACCCACACTGAAATCGGCTGCAAGGTGTTAGAAAATACCGATCAGGACATAATAAAAACTGGCGGCCTGATATGCAGCCAACATCATGAAAAGTGGGACGGTTCCGGCTACCCCGATGGTCTTTCGGGAGAAAACATTCATATCTTTGCTAGAATAACAGCTATTATTGATGTTTTTGATGCCTTGACTCATGACAGATGTTACAAAGATGCCTGGAGTATAGATGCCACACTGGACTATATCCGTAGCGAAAGGGGCAAACACTTCGACCCCAACCTTGTGGACCTGTTTTTAGATAATTTTGAAGAATTTATGGATATCCAAAAAGCTTTTTAAAAATAGCTTATGTTTGATTTTATTTAGCAAAATATTTTCAATATCTGTGTTTGTAAGTATAAATAGGTACTTTTTTTATCAATCCTCCAGCAACATCTCAAAATCAGAGGTGTAAACCTGGGCACTGTTACGACCACAATTTTTTACCGCATAAAGAGCCACATCTGCTTTTCGTATCAACTCGTCTGGTGAGTCACCATGTTCAGGAAAGTGGGATATTCCTACACTTGCCCCAATCTCACACTTAATATCATTTATTAAAAACTCACCGTTAAGCGCATTAACAATTTTTTTTGCCACGCTGATAGCATCTTTTTTGTTGGAATAAGCAGGAAGAAGTATACAGAACTCGTCACCACCAAAACGGGCAACAATATCGTTCTCTCTGATACAACTCTTTATTCTTGTCGCCGACTGCACAAGCAACTCATCCCCAGTTGGGTGTCCATGGCTATCATTTATTATTTTAAAATTATCAAGATCCATAAACAATATCGATAAATGAGAAAGCTCACGTCTTGATCTGGCTATCTCTTGCCCCAACCTTTCAAGAAATGTAGGTCTGTTTGGTAAATTTGTCAGTGAGTCAAATCTCGCTAGCTTCTCAACCTTTTCTTCTGCTCTTTTTCTTACAATTATACCAGCTAAAGTGTTGGCTATGGTATTGAGAAACTCCACCTCCTCCTCATCCTGGGGGTGACCGTCAGCAATATACAGATTTAACACACCTAACAGGCTATCCTGATAAACAATGGGCACACAGTAATGACCATGGGCCTTGATACCATCAAAATGGACGTCATGTTGCTTATCAAGGTGGCTTGCAAAGACAATCTTTTTCTGTTCAGCCGCACGACCACACAGACAGTATCCATAAGCCACCTCTTGACAAATGGTAAGCAGCTGCTCAGCAAGACCTGTCTGCACAGCCATATTTAGAGTTTTAATTCTATCATCTGCTAAAAATATTGAACCCCTTTTCTCAATAGGCAACCACGGCAAAGAGAGGATTAGATCAAGAGCCACCTCTAATTGGCGTTTTAAGGAGAGAGGTTCAAGAGATGTTTCCAGAAGTGCAGAAATTGCAATTTTAGATAGGAGAGATCGCTGATTTTTCTCTTCCTGCTTTTGTCGTTTTGACTGTTCACGAAATGATAATATACCGTGACTGATATCCAATGCCATATTTTCAAGATGTTGGATCTCCTCTTCATGGAAGGCATCTTTTCTTCTGGCATATAGGTTCAAAGCTCCCACTATTGTACCGTCATACATCAATGGCAGCGCCAATGAGGATGAAAAACCCCTTTTGATGGCAGCTTTCTTCCAGGGTTTAAAATTTTCATCCTTGGCAATATCTCTGGACACCTCCGGTCGACCGTTACGAATAGCTCTTCCTGTTGGCCCCTGCCCATACTTGTTTTCACCCCATGAGACTTTAAGGCTATCTAGATATCCGTCATCAAAACCGTGATGGGCTACAGGTATTACATTTTTTTCTGCATCCAAGCCTGCAATACCAACCCATACAAACTTATACCCCCCACTTTTAACGATGAGTTGACAGATTTGGTTGAGAAACTGGGTCTCGTTAGAGGCGTTGGCAATGGCTTCATTACAACTGGTGAAGGCTTTTAATACCCTATCTTTTTCCTCTAGCTGACTCTCGATCAAAAGCCGTTTGGCTTGCTCTTTTTTAAGCTTTGCTCTTGCAACCCTTAAATCAACAGAAACTAGAGTAAGAAGTTTTTTTATGTTTTTGTTTATCTTTTTGAATGATTGGCTATTTTTGCAAAAATTTTCTTCATCAAGCAGATACTCAGAGTGTTCTCCGTTCCCCATGATCCATGCCCCCCACAGACATTAAAACAAACTCCAAACACTAGCGATTTATGCTAATACTTATACATGCTAACATGAATTTTATTTGTAATTCCATACATTTATTGTTAATAGACTTTGCCATATTGTCACATGAAGTCACATTTATTATTTTTGTTATCTGCAACTGTTATTCTATAATTCTATTTTGATAATATAATTTAGTTCACGTCTATTTTCCATACTCGTTACAACTGTCTATCGCTATATATATTACTTTTTACATACATGTAAATTATTACTAATTCATTATTTAACTCCAAAGGATATATTCATCCGATATTGAATAACGTCCCTCCAAGTGAAAACCAAAAACAGCTTAACTTCAGCCGGCTATGATAGTGGCTTAAGAATATAGAATTGTATTTAAATAAATGGTGTGAAAAGTAACAAGCCCAGAATCTATTTTCAGGAGGGAACCGATAATCATTTCAACTTGATTTGAGAGAATGCTTTTGCATGCAAGGATTTAGGTGGTAATTTGACAATTACTATTTATATTGTAGATGCAACATAGGCTTTACATGCATGGTAAAAGCCTCAACTTTTAACATACATGTAAAGCCAACAGCAAAATTGCTTAATTTGCACCATCTACAGTCACATTTGTGTCAACATATTTTTCTTCATGATCATCCAAATCTACAAAGCCAAAAAGCCCAAAATCTACGCCTACATTTTCTTCAGTGTTGTTCTCCATAATTGTTATCCTTTTGTTAATGTGGAATTAATAGTTGTTTAAGTTTGTTTCAACAATTTAATTTAGTATTTTACAAACATCATAAATTTTTTTACACAATAAATAAAATGTACAAAAAATTTTTGATGGCTATTTGTCGAATTTATGCAAAATGCGTGCTTATTTTTTGTGGTAAAAAAAATATTTTAAAACAACTGCCAATGAAAAAATCCTAATTTAAAATCAGGTAAAGATTAGAAATAATCGCCCCTTTTTGCAAGAAAAAAATAGCGGTTAAATGAAAATATTTTCAATATTATCAAATATTTCTAAATCTTATTATAAGAAGTAGATTTATTACGAAATCAAGACAAACAAAGTCGTGTTTCATACTTAACAAGCCAAGTCAAATTTTTTTTTAAATTTTTTTTTCATTTTGGCAAAAAAGTTAGTGCAACAAACTTGAGTTAGTGATACGTTATTGCGCAACTGCAATATAAGGGTTTCATGATAATCCAAGGGAGGGAAGCTATAATGAGCAGCAAGTTGGATATGGCACATGTTGATAAACAGATCCACGATAACAATGATACACATTTGTGGATGGCTGTAATGGATAGAGCAGTGCGTGATTTAGTGGCATTGGAAAGATTTAAAAGAGAAGATCCGCAAGTATTGGAAGACCCGGTTTTCAGGTATGACTACCGCACCTTGAAAAAGTGGTTTTATTCCCACTCCATGGAACCCGGTAATTTTAATTGGATCTGCTCTCTTGTTAACATTGACCCTAGCTGGGCTTTAGCAAGACTAGAAGAAAGACTTGAAATTGGTTTGACCAAAAAACCACAACATAGCCATAAAACAGAACAGGCTGATACACCAACAGCAGTAGCAGCTTAATCTTCTTATGGATAATATAGGAGGCGAACAACCCTCCTATATTATCTATCTAGTTCAAATAACCAACAAAACCACCAGTCTAATTAAGCAAACCTTACCGAAATGCGTTTTTTTTTCGCAAATACTCCCCTAACATCTGATATTAGTACAACCCAACGTTGACATATGCTATGTTCAATTAGTCAAATAAGCTACTAACCATGGAACCAGGGCTACATATAGGGTGTCGAACATAACCATTAGCCCTTAACTTTAAACAAGGCAATAAAATCGGTATCAAGCCAATGGATGAATCATTGATCAACAAAGCCCAGAGCCTGACTCCTGAGGGGATTCAAAAACTGCAAAAGCTCAAAACAGAGCTTGAGACCCTGAGTGCTTCTATTCAAAATTTAGATAACAATAATAAATACGAAGTTGAAGATCGTATAAGGGCATTTCAAGATAAAGAGGCAGAAATAAAAAGCTTTTTACGCAACCTTGGATTGATAACCTAAAACAGCTTTTTTATTAAACAAACGGATAAAATTATAAATTTTGTAAAACTGGAAATTGCGAAAGATGACAATTGAAGAGATTAAAAAGTTAAAAAATGAGTTTGAAGCCGATGGCTCACAAGCTATGGGTGTCTATCTTACCAAGGCCCAAGCAGTAGAGCTGCGCCAAGAGCTTTATCTCTATTATGGGTTTGATAACGGGGAAAATCTAACTACCCTATTTGGTATGGAAGTGATGGATGTAAATGCTGAAAGCTTTAAAATTGATTAAATAGTGCTTGAGGCACAGGGAAAACCTGGGCTTTACCAAACTCCACAAGTCCCCCCCCTGTTACACGACAAAAACTACTAATTTACATGGAATAAAAGGTTATAAATCCTGTTTTAAAACAGGATTTATGCCAGGTTTCCCCTGCAGGCCACGATGGACTCGACGCAGACAGTATTTATAGTGATTTTGAATCAAAAAATATACAGTCAAAAGCAAAACCTTGGGAGGCTTTGCAGGCCCTCAACCCCCCACGCTTTTAAATGTAAAGGCTTAAAAACAAAGGCAAAACCTTGGGCGTTACCCAAATCCAGCAAGGAGATAATCCCCCTGCACCCCTAATAATAAAAATATTTTTTTTGTCCAGATTTGGTTTGAATTTACTATATTAATAAACCTTATAAAATCTTGGTGTTATGATTTTATACGTTTAAAAAGTTCAAACAGAACTTGCTCTTCAAACTTAACTCTTTGTTTTATTGCTTCAATAACCAACAAATATTTTGACTCAAGATGTTTATTAATTGGTGAGTCATCGTTGTCCAAGCTATTTTCAAAATCATTAATAGCCATAAGGGTTTTTTCTATTCCGAACAGCTTAATATCTCTGAATATATTTAAATCTTCAGGATTGTTTTTATCTAAATATGAATCTCTGATCGGTTTATATATCATCAACTCTTCTTTATCATCGTGAAGCTGCAGATCAAGAAAAGCATTTTTGAAGATTGACTTTCCTTTATCGGAATTAATATCCAAGGCAAATGCTTGAAGAAACAACATCAGAATGTCTCTATGTTCTCTCATGAGTTCTTCGATTATTTCCTGCATATCCGAAGAGGTTTTCATTGCTATTTTGGCTCCTAGTTAATCTAATAACAATAACTTGAAGCTATCATTATTAATAAAATATTACTGCAACTCCATGCTCTGTAACTCTTACAACTTTGCCAGACAATTGCTGACCTGCATTTTTTAATAGGCAGGAGTTTGATGGTCACTTTATCAATTAGAATCGCATAAGTACAACAACGATACAAAATTCTGTTTACAAATCCAATATATTTAGTGACAATCTGTTTGCATTTTAAATAAATTAACATTAATTAACATCAAATTCCATCTAAATATTTATAAATAACATTTTTTGCTGTTATTAATCTTAAGCTTATGAAATACAATAACAATATACAATTAAAATTTTTTGAAACTTGTTAATGTTAACTGATGGTGGCTTCCTGAATAGAGTTGTTTTGTAATTATTGTTATCAATACTTTGTTGGTTGATTTTTCTCGAATTTATGAATTTTTGTTAACAAATCTGTTCACATCAAAAACGGTTCAGTTTATTGTTGGATGGTCCCAGTTAATATAATCTGTGACACGAACCAACTCATGATTCGTATCACAGATCATCTACAAACTGGATTATCTGAAATTACCTTGAGGGTGATAATATTGATTATAGGTTTTAACCTAGAAACAGCAGTTGTCAGCACGCACCTGACGTAACCTATTGATTCATCTGGCATAACAGATCAAAGTCTCATCACCAATAAGGTGACTTCGATTTGTTCTGTTACACCAGCTAAACCAATATGTTACGCCATGTACGCACCGCCAACCGCCGTTTCTAGGTAAAAACAATACCAACATAAATGGTTGATATTTTTGTTTTCTAGATTTGATATATCTATTATTATCCTTGATTCGGCAGTTGGGCGTATGTGAATGACGCAACATACTTAGCTGCCGTAATAGAAAAAATCGAAGTCACCCAATGGGTGATGAGACTTTTTTCTATTTTGCTTTAGACTGTATATATTTGATTAGAAATCACAATAACTACCATCAGTTCACAATGGTAAGTTAATTAGCTATCTCCTGGGCGCGCATCTCTCTGATTACCGTTACCTTTATCTGTCCAGGATAGGTCATCTCGTTTTCTATGCGGTCGGCAACCTCACGGGCGATCATCATTGCCCCTTCATCGTTTACCCGGTCATAGGATACAATCACCCGCACTTCCCGACCTGCCTGTATGGCAAAAGCTTTGTCTACACCTTTAAAATCGGTTGCAATACCTTCTAACTGTTCTAAACGTTTAACATAGGTCTCAACGTTCTCCCTTCGGGCACCCGGACGGGCTGCTGAAAGCGCATCTGATGCGTTGGTTAGGGGTCCATAAACAGAAGTTGGCTCTATATCAAAATGGTGGGACCAGATGGCGTTCACCACTTGGGGATGTTCACGATATTTTTTTGCCAACTCACCGCCAATTACTGCATGAGAACCCTGTATTTCATGGTCAACCGCTTTACCGATATCATGAAGAAGTCCACAACGGCGGGCAATATTGCCATCCAAACCCAACTCTTCTGCCATTATGCCAGCAAAATATGCCACTTCAACGGAGTGGGAAAGTACATTTTGCGTGTATGAAGTACGAAACTGCAATGTACCCAACAGTTTAATAATCTCAGGATGGACGTCGCTCAAGCCTACCTCAAAAACAGCTTGCTCGCCCTTTTCGCGGATCTCATTATCTATGGTTTTGGTCGCTTTTTTAACTACCGATTCAATACGGGCCGGGTGGATTCTGCCATCGGTAATCAACTCCTCCAAAGAGCGTTTTGCAACCTGTCGGCGGACAGGGTTGAAGCAAGAGATAACCACCGCCTCTGGAGTGTCATCGATAATCAGATCACAGCCTGTTGCGGTTTCTATGGCTCTTATGTTGCGCCCTTCCCTACCAATAATCCGCCCTTTCATCTCTTCTGAGGGAAGAGCCACAACGGACACTGTTCGCTCTGCGACAAACTCCCCTGCTAAACGTTGTACAGCTGTCGCTATGGTATCTCTGGCCTTCTGCTCTGCACCCTCAAGGGCCTCTGTCTCCAGCTGCTTGAAAAGGCTTGCAGACTCTCTGCGGGCTTTATCTTCCAAGGAGGACATTATCAACTCTTTTGCCCGCTCACTTGACATCCCTGCTATCTCTTCCAGCCGTTGTTGAGCTTGGGTTAATAGAGTTTTATATTTCTCCTTTTGTTCATCTAATATGGATCTGTCTTTTTCCAGGCTGGTACGGCGTTTATCAAGCTCACGCTCACGAACATCTATTTGATCAAATTTTCTATCAAGCTGTTCTTCCCGTTTATCAAAACGAGCCTTGAGCTGGTCTAACTCTGCACCTTTTTTCTCAAATTTTTTCTGCAACTCCTCCTCAACACGCAGTTGATGCGCCTTTGAGCTGATCTCCATCTCCCGTTTCATGGCTGTTGATTTCTGCTCAACTGCCTCAATTTTTTGTTGCAATCTCTCTTCTTGAACAGCCAAATCCTGTTTCTGGCGGTCACGTTGCAAAAAGAAATATGCGAGGGAGATGGCTATTCCAAGAATTGCACCAATAAGGATAGTAACAATATCCATGGCCATCATTCTCCTACTCTAATAAACAGCCTATAATACTGATTAATAGAGAAATATCGGTTAATACAAGATGCTCAAAGATGCTAAAATAGAGATGAATCAAATAAAACTTTGAACACCATTTTCCGTCACTACATGGTGTAGCGGTACATCATGGGTTGCATTTGGAAGTTGCGCAACTCCCTGAAATTGAAAAGCTAAACCAACTATTACCGGTTTTTTTCTATCTGTTTTAACGGTTGACAAGGCCCGGTCATAATAACCCCCACCATATCCCAAACGTGTCCCCTCGGGGTCAAAACCAACCAATGGCAGTAAAAACAGATCTATACTACCAATCTCAAGCCAATCGCTGCTGCTTGGCTCCTTTATTCCGTAAGCTCCTTTTTGTAGAGGATCTCCAGGTTTAAAGTGGGCAAAAACAAGCTTCTGCTTTGGCCTGACAACTGGAAGACAGAGTTTTTTTGTCTTAATCTTGTGAGAGTTTAAGAGATAGGATGTATCGACTTCATTGTCGATAGGGAGATAGAATGCCACGGTTCGAGCCAGCAAAAACGGCTTAAATTCTAAGACATAATCAATTATAGACCTACTAAAAGAAGCAACCTGCCCAGAGGTCATACTCTGCCTCTGTTTGCGTATTGTGTCTCTAACATTTTTTTTGGACAACATTACAAAAACACAACTAAAAGCTGGTTGCTTAATCTATTCTATAAAAAAATCCCCCACCTGTACCGTGGGTGTGCTTTCTCTGAACCCTTCGTTAAAGGCGGACTCCCGAGATAATCGCTTCTGCGGATCTCCCATAAAGAGAGCATGCACTCCACGATCAGAGCAGGTTTCCTAGGTTCATGAGTATCGGCTCAGGAGAATGCCACTCCTCACGAGCACCGCAGGGGAAATTATCTCACCCTCTCATAAACTGATCACTTGATTCGATCAGTCTAACAACATTTTCTTCAAAAGATTTTACACCATCTTCTACGCTTTGTCTTTGCTGAAAAAGTTGATCAGCAATTCGTACTGCTGCCATAACCGCAACACGATCATGGGTTAAACCTGTTGAGCTTCTACTAATCTCCTTCATTACCCCATCAACATAGCTAGCAACTTCACGGATGTATTCTGATTCAGTACCGGAACCAGCCCGTAATCTAAGTGACTGACCATGAATGAGAACTTCAATAAACTCAGACATATTTGAGACTCAATTTCACCCTGGACATATTACACAACCTATCCAGGAAAATAAAAAATTTTCCCTATTATTGTCCATAATCATTAAAACGAGCAAGCAAAGTTTCAATTTTTAACACAGTTTTTTCTTTTTCCGCCTGTAAAACAGTATTTTGTGCTGCTAAATCAGAGTTCTCCTGAGTAAGTTCAGCCTGTTTTTTTTTACTCTCTGCCAACTCCCGGTCCAAAACAGCCTTTTCGTCACGGAGTGTCATCACCATTTTTGTCAGAGCCCCCATTCGGCTCTCCAACTGTTGCAGTAGAGCCGCACTCCTCTCCATTCCGGTGTTTTCCAATTAAAACTCCCCTCAAACTGTTATGGAAGAACAGAGGCAGAACCCCTTAGCCATGCATCAACATTTTTGGCAGCTTTACGTCCACCATCAATTGCCTTTAAAACCAACGATTGACCGGTTGCCATATCGCCAGCAGCAAACACCCCTTCAACACTGGTCATGTGAAGTTTGTTAACCATAACATTACCACGAGGATCAAAATCAACCCCTAGAGCGGTCAACAGACCATTTTTCTCTGGGTGGAGAAAACCCATAGCCAAAAGAACCAAATCGGCTTTGAGGGTGAACTCACCGCCAGCAATCTCCTCCATCCGCGGCCCACTCCCCTCCTGCTCATGCCAACGCAGACGAATACAATTAAGAGCAGACACTTTTCCGTCGTCACCAGAAAATGATTTACTCAACACGCTCCACAATCTATCACACCCCTCTTGATGGGAGGTAGAGGTACGCAACTGCTGGGGCCACAAAGGCCATGGAGTGTCTGGAGAGCGATCTTTCGGGGGTTTTGGTAATAGCTCAATTTGAGTTACACTTGCAGCCCCATGGCGGATTGAGGTTCCTACACAGTCTGAGCCTGTATCACCACCACCGATAACAACAACATGTTTATCGTTGGCCAAAATATCACTTCCTGCTGGAATATCGAGACCAGATACCCGTCTGTTTTGTTGGGTTAAAAAGTCCATGGCAAAATGCACACCTGCCAACTCACGACCCGGTATTGGTAGATCACGAGGTGTCTCAGAACCACCAGTCAACAATATAGCATCAAACTGCTCTTGCAGCTGGTCTACAGAAATATCAACACCGATATTGACTCCGGTTTTAATGGTCAGACCCTCTGCTTCCATCTGCTCTAAACGACGGTCAACCACATGTTTTTCCAACTTGAAATCGGGTATACCAAAACGTAGCAGTCCACCTGCACGCTCATTTTTTTCAAACATGGTTACATCGTGACCTGCCCTGGTAAGCTGTTGGGCAGCTGCCATACCCGCAGGACCAGAACCAACAACCGCAACGGATTTACCTGTTTTATTTTTTGCTGGTTGGGGTTTGATATAATTCCGCTTCCACCCCTCTTCGGAAATCCTCTTCTCAATCTCCCGGATTGAGACTGGTTCGCTACTAATACCAACAACACATGAGGTTTCACATAGCGCAGGACATATCCTGCCAGTAAACTCAGGGAAGTTATTGGTGCGATGGAGAACCTCAAGAGCCTCTTCCCAACGTCCCCGATAGACCAGATCGTTCCACTGGGGAATTATATTGTTGAGGGTACAACCACTGTGACAAAAAGGGATACCACAATCCATACAACGAGAAGCCTGCTCCTGGAGCTTTTCCTGGGGAAATTCCAGATAAAGTTCTTTCCAATCGGTAATACGACTAGCAACCGAGCGTGTACGAGGGTTCTCCCTGTCTATATCCATAAATCCTGTAACATTACCCATTGCTAGACTCCCGCGCTTTCATCTCTGCCAAAACCCGTTGATACTCATAAGGCATAACCTTAACAAATTGGCTCAATGTTATATCCCAATCTTGTAGAAGCCGCTTTGCTACCGAGCTTTTGGTAAATTTCTCATGTTTCTCGATCAACTCTTTGAGCTGGCTCTTGTCTTCTTCAGTCTCAACTTTTTGTAAATCGATCATTGCTGGATTACACATGGTTTCAAACTGCTTGTCTTGATCCAGAACAAAAGCGATACCACCGCTCATACCTGCACCAAAGTTACGCCCTGTTGAACCAAGTACAACCACAACACCTCCGGTCATATATTCGCAACCATGGTCCCCTACCCCTTCGACTATGGCTATAGCTCCAGAGTTACGTACAGCAAAACGTTCTCCAGCCAAACCTCTAAAGTAGGCTTCACCGCCAGTTGCTCCATAAAGCAGGGTATTGCCAACAATTATATTATCTTCTGCTACAATATCACTTTTAGCACTAGGATGAACGACAATTCGCCCACCGGACATTCCCTTGCCAACATAGTCATTGGCACTTCCCTCAATGTGAAGGGAAACACCACCAACATTGAAAGCACCAAAGCTCTGTCCTGCAACACCTTCAAAGGTGATGTTGATGGTATCTTCCGGCAGACCACTAGCACCAAACCTTTTGGATATGGCGCCACCCAACATAGCACCTACACTACGGTCTGTATTGAGAATCGGCAGCCGTATTGAAATGGGTTGTAATGTATCAAATGCCCGATCAGCCAACTCCATAAGTTTATGATCAAGGACATTATCAATATTGTGGTCCTGTTCCTGAACCCTGCGAACAGCGATATTGGATGGTACGTCAGGTTTCTCCAGAATACTGGTAAAATCCAACCCTTTGGCCTTCCAATGATCAATGGCTGTTGTGGTATTTATGCAGTCGACCCGGCCTATCATCTCATCAATGGTTCTAAAGCCCATTTCAGCCATAATCTGGCGAACATCATTGGCGATAAAGTTGAAATAGTTGACGATGAACTGGGGACGACCAGTAAATTTCTTTCTGAGTCCCACATCCTGGGTAGCAATGCCAACCGGGCATGTACCAAGGTGACACTTACGCATGATGACACAACCTTCTACCACTAAAGGAGCAGTAGCAAAACCGTACTCTTCTGCTCCAAGTAGGGCAGCTATTACAACATCACGCCCGGTACGAAGCTGACCATCTGTCTGCAACCGGACACGACCCCGCAAATCGTTGAGTACCAAGGTCTGTTGGGTCTCAGCCAACCCCAACTCCCAGGGTCCACCTGCATGTTTGATGGAGCTTATTGGGCTGGCTCCAGTTCCCCCATCACCACCAGATATCAGAATCATATCGGCGTGACCTTTGGAAACACCAGCGGCAACGGTTCCTACCCCAACCTCAGAGACCAACTTAACAGAAACCCGACCATTAGGGTTTACATTTTTAAGATCAAAAATCAGCTGGGCCAAATCTTCGATGGAGTAGATATCATGATGGGGTGGAGGTGAAATAAGGGTAACACCAGGAGTTGTGTTTCTGGTTTTTGCTATCACCTCATTTACCTTGTGTCCAGGTAACTGCCCACCTTCACCGGGCTTTGCACCTTGGGCAATTTTAATCTGCATTTCGTTGGAGTTAGCCAGATAGTGGCTTGTAACACCAAAACGACCAGATGCCACCTGTTTAATTGCACTACGTGCCAAATCACCATTGGGACGCGGCTTGAAACGTTCGGGATCTTCACCACCCTCACCTGTGTTGGACTGCCCCCCAAGACGGTTCATGGCGATGGCGAGTATCTCATGGGCCTCTTTGGAAATAGAGCCGTAGGACATAGCACCTGTCACAAACCTTTTAACAATTTCGGAGGCTGGCTCTACATCATCAATAGATATGGGTTTTCTGGCCTTTTTAAGCTCAAACAGTCCCCGTAATGTACAGAGATCACGGGAGCGGTTATTGATTAAATCAGCAAACTCTTTGTATAACTCATAATTATTTTGTCGGGTGGAATGTTGTAACTTGGAGACCGTCTCCGAAGTCCACATATGTGTCTCACCCTCAATCCTGAGCTTATAATCTCCACCAACTTCAAGTGCGTAAGCGTTTGCTAAACTATCACCATAAGCCTTTTTATGTCGCTCCAACACCTCCCGAGCAATACCACAGAGATCAACACCTTCGATACGGGATACCGTTCCGGTGAAATACCGTTCAACCACATGTTTGCTCAAACCGATAGATTCAAAAATCTGGGCTCCGCAATAGCTAAATAGAGTGGAGATACCCATTTTTGAAAAAACCTTCAACATGCCTTTATTGATAGCTTTTACAAAGTTAGCATGGGCTTTCTCTTCGCTTAAATCATCAGGAAGATTGCCTTTTGCTTTTAGATCTGAAATTGATTCAAAAGCCAAATATGGATTTACCGCCCCTGCCCCATAACCTGCTAATAGAGCAAAGTGGTTCACCTCACGGGCTTCACCTGTCTCTGCTATAATACTGGCTTTATTGCGAACACCAGCCCGTATTAAATTGTGATGTACACCAGATACAGCCAATAAAATTGGAATAGGAGCATACTCAGCATTGCAACCCTTATCACTGAGAATAACCAGGTTAACCCCTTTTATAAGTGCTTGAGAGACCTGCTCAAAAATTGCCGATAAGGCAGCTTTCATCCCCTCACTGCCATCAGCAACTTTAAATAGGGTGGAGAAGGTTTGCGCCTTTAGCCCTTTGCGGTCTACATCACGAATTTTTGCCAGCTCATCACTGCTTAAAATAGGCTGCTTTAAAGATATACGATCAACATGTGATGGGGATTCGTCAAGCAAATTACCAACGGGACCCAACTGCATACGCAGACTCATAACCAGCTCTTCGCGGATGGGATCAATTGGTGGGTTGGTAACCTGGGCAAACAGCTGTTTAAAATAGTTAAAAACCAATACTGGTCGCTCAGACAACACCGCCATTGCAGCATCATTACCCATGGAGCCAGTTGGTTCCTGACCGTTTAAAGCCATTGGGGCCAAAAGAATATGTTGATCCTCTTCGGTGTAACCAAAAGTTTTTTGTCTTAATAAAAGAGGTTCTGTCTCTGCCTTGCTTGGTTTGCCCGGAGCAAGATTTTCCAACGGCATCAAGCCTTCCTTAGCCCATTTGCTGTAAGGTTTACTGCTGATGATACTGGATTTAATCTCCTCATCATCAATTATACGCCCCTCTTCAAGGTCGATAACAAACATACGACCAGGGCGCAGACGACCATTTAAGAGGGTCTCCTCAGGTGGGAAAGTCAAGGTTCCTGCCTCAGAGGCCATGACACAAAGACCACTCTTGGTAACCTGATAGCGAGCAGGACGCAGACCGTTACGATCAAGGGTGGCTCCAATATAACGACCATCGGCAAAAGCTACCGCTGCCGGACCGTCCCATGGCTCCATGATGGAGGCGTGATACTCATAAAAACCTTTACGCTCTTCATCCATTTGTTTGTGATTTTCCCATGCCTCCGGGATCATCATCATCATCGCTTGGGGTAGAGAGCGACCACTTATGACCAAAAACTCCAATGCCCTGTCAAAGGAGGCCGAATCAGACAGACCTTCAGGAACAATTGGAAATAGCTTTTTAATATCATCTCCAAACAGAGGAGAAGAGAGGGCAGCCTCTCTGGCACGCATCCAGTTGATATTACCACGTAGGGTATTGATTTCACCATTATGGCTGATCATACGAAAGGGCTGGGCCAGATCCCAAGTTGGGAATGTGTTGGTAGAGTACCTCTGGTGAACCATGGAAAAAGCACTCACCATGGTTGGGTTGCTAAGGTCGGGATAGTACTGCCCAACCTGCTCTGCTAAAAACATTCCTTTGTAGAGTAGTGTCCGGGTGGAAAAACTGGAAATATGAAAGGCCGCTGTTTCATCGACACCATAACCCAAAACAGCATTTTCAATGCGCCGTCTGATGATAAAGAGTTTGCGCTCCAACCATAGATCGTCAGAAGATTCAGGAGCATTGCGTATACCAACAAATACCTGACGCATGACAGGCTCGGCACCTTTGGCTGTGTAACCAATACGTGCATCAACACTAACAGGAACTTTACGCCAACCAAGAAGCAGTTGCCCCTCTTCAGCGATCATCTGTTCTACCAGACGGACACATGATTCCCTAAGAGCTTTGTCTTTGGGGAAAAAGATCATACCAACGCCATAATCACCAGCTTTTGGTAGATCGATGTTTAACTTTTTTGCCTCTTCCTGGAAAAAAGCATCAGGAAGCTGCATCAATATACCAGCACCATCTCCGGTTAGAGGATCAGCCCCAACCGCACCTCGATGGGTGAGATTGTTGAGAACTTCAAGCCCCATCTCAATAATTTCATGAGATTTTTGACCATTTACATTGGCAACAAAACCCACTCCACAGGCATCATGCTCATGCCGGGGATCATATAACCCAATTTTCTTTGGAAAACCCATTTAACACTACCTACGCTAAATTAACCTAGAAAAGCCAATCATCATACACCCTGACAGAACATTGCACCTTGTCACACCAAATTCCAAGTCAGACCCCAACAAAAAAAGATCAGGACATCCATGAAAAATAAAACAAGAAATTCAAATGATTACATCAGGCTACAGACGACAAAAAACAGATCTAAGTCCATTAATAAAAAATACTCCAGGGCCACATCCATCGTGAACCGCAATCTTTAGTATATCAAGAAACCATGGTATCATGTCAACCTAGCGCGACTATTATAGCATCATAACAAAGTCTTGTTGACGAAGGCGATTAAGGACGTTGTCTTAGAATAAGGGGGGAGCTGCCTTTGATTTTCCAGCGCTCCATGGCCCATTTTGCTTGGTTTTGTGATGAGAACGGACCTAACCTCACCCGGTAAAAAAAGTCTTTATCCCCTTTTACCTTGACCAGATAGGCTGGTGCTCTCTTTTTTCTTAACTCCAACACCACTGCTTGCGCCCGTTCCAAGCTTGAAAAAATCACCAACTGCACCTGATAAACTCCCAACAAACCAACTTTTTGTGCTTGGGGTTTGGGACGGGGTCTGTTTACTTTTGCTACCTCTATCAAACCACTAACATCTTCAGCAGGTTCATCAAACTCCTCTTTTGGTACTACCACTTTACGCTTGGAAAACTCACGGTAAAAGGTGATCTCAATATCTGGGTCACGATGTTTTGGACGTAAATCTTTAGGTAAAGGAGCAACAACCACCTCTTCTGGTTCCTGCTCTTGGGCCTGTTGGGTTAGCTTACTCTGCTTTGTTTTTATCTCTTTGGGGGTAGGATCTATTTTGACCTTTTTACTGGTTTTAGCTTTTTCAACTGTTTTTTGCTGCTTTTCAACAGGTTTTTGTAGGGGTCTTTTGACCTCTGGCTTTGGCTCATTTCTTGGTTTAAATTTTATCGGTATGTTTAAAGATACCAACTTACTATCAGCAGCATCATCTTCAGAAGCTGGCATGAAATCTTCAGGAATTTCTACCTTTGTCGCAGTGGCTTTTGCACCACTTTTCTCTTCAACATCATCACCAGTAAAAAACTGGATAAGAAGAAACACCCCACCACCAAACAACACACCTAAAATGGCGGGTGTAAGATATGACTTAGAACGATGCCGTCGATACTTGGCAGATGTGGGATAGCGTGGAGTTGTCACATTCTTTCCGGGGCTGAAACACCCAATAGAGTTAATCCATTTGCCAACACCTGCCGAACTGCATTTATCAGTGATAACCTGGCAGCTAACAAAACTTTATCATCCTCCAAAATTCTGTGGCTGTTGTAATAGGTGTGAAAAGCTGAGGCCAAATCTATCAGAAAATATGGCACTCTATGGGGTTCGCGATTAATGGCTGCACCTTCCAACATTTCTGGATAGGTTCCCAGCGCTCTAATTAGACTCATCTCGGCATCTAGAGTTAAGCAAGAGAGATCACCACCACCATCACCCAACGATTTATCGAGACCTTTTTCTTGCAGTTGACGATAGACCGCATGGATACGTGCATGGGCATACTGTACATAATAGACTGGGTTATCATTGCTCTTGCTAACTGCCAGCTCCAGGTCAAAATCTAGGGATGCCCCACCAGAACGGGTTAAAAATATAAAACGCACAGCATCACTACCAACCTCATCTACCACCTCTTTCAAGGTGACAAAGGTTCCATCACGTTTGGACATTTTGACTGGCTCGCCACCACGCACCAAGTTTACCATCTGCACCAACTCTACTTCCAAAAGATTATTTTTGTCAGTAAGTGCAGTTAATGCAGCTTGAACCCGTTTTACATAACCACCGTGGTCCGCGCCCCAGACATCTATCAGAAGATCATAACCCCGCTGGGCTTTATCAAAGTGGTATGCGATATCAGCAGCAAAATAGGTGGCTGAGCCATCTGATTTTTTTAAAGCTCGATCTTCGGCATCACCATATTTTGTGGATTTAAATAGCAGTTGCGGTCTGGCCTCCCAATCGTCTGGCAGCTTTCCTTTGGGGGGAGCCAGCACACCTTCAAATATAAGATCTTTTTTGGTTAGCTCACCAATTGTAGCCTCAATTTTGCCATCAGCATGGAGGGTACGCTCAGAAAACCAGTTATCAAAAAGAATGTTAATAGTTGCAAGCTCGCCTCTGATCCACCCCATAATTGTATCCATGGCAAAATCAACCACTTCAATGGGCGGAGAAACAGACATGTCCAACTCAACATTCAACCAACGATTACCATCTTGATCCCGCAGAGCTTTGGCAATTTCCACAACATATTGGGCTGGGTAGCAACCTTCTGGCATGGTGATAGAGCACCCAAAAAGTTCATGATAGCGCATCATAACCGACCAACCCAGCACTCCCACCTGATTTCCCGCATCGTTGATATAATATTCACGCTCTACGGTGTGGCCCGTAACTTTAAGAATACTGGCAATGGCATCACCCATCACCGCCCCTCGACCATGACCTACATGCATGGGTCCGGTGGGGTTGGCAGAGACAAACTCTATCAAAACTCTTTTGCCCGACCCCATCTTGCTGGAGCCGTAACTCTGACCCATTTGTAAAATATCGGGGATAAGCTGTCTGATACGGTCAGAGGTAATGTGAAAATTTATAAAACCTGGACCTGCCACCTCCCAACGATCCACCTCTTTTTGGTTGGCTGGTAGAGCGGCGAGCATTTTTTGAGCTAGATCTCTTGGCTTCATCTTGGCAAAACGAGACAGAACCAAAGCGGCATTTGTGGCAAAATCACCATGGGTCTCATCCCTTGGTCGCTCTACTTTGTATTCCGGTAAATCACCAGCTTGCAGAGTGCCATCACTTTGCAACTGTTGAACAATTCCACTTACTAAATTTTCTATAATCTGCCGCACAACTCACCTCAAAAAAAATATCACTGTTTCTCAACAACCGTTTTACCAAAAATGGCAGCTTGAAATGCAAACATGACGTAAAATATTGATTTTTCTAAAGTATCTAAAAAAAACCCAACCACCATATTGGTGTTAGGACTATCCCATGATATGCCAGTTAAACAATAACTTGTGCCAGCTATTATCAATTAACTGCTAAATTAGGGTTTAATGTAAATTAAACTGAGCCAGAAAGCAAAACAACTGCTTGGGCAGCAGCCCCCTCTCCCCGTCCTGTAAAACCCAATTTTTCGGTTGTGGTTGCTTTAATGTTTACACAAGAGTTTGATGTTTTAAGAATTTCTGCCACGCAATCCTCCATAGCTGGTATATATGGAGCCAGTTTTGGTTTTTGACAAATTACCGTTGCATCAATATTTATCACCTGCCAGGAGTCTTTGCTTATCTCTTGATAGACAATTTTTAACAGCTCCCGGCTATCGATACCTTTAAATTTATCATCGCTATCAGGAAAATGACGACCAATATCACCAAGCCCGGCAGCCCCCAAGAGAGCATCCATTATAGCATGGAGCAGAACATCGGCATCAGAGTGGCCCAACAGACCTAAACTGTGGGGAATATCAACTCCACCCAGCCGTAAGGGGCGGTTTTCTACCCAGCGATGGACATCAAATCCTTGACCTACCCGAATATTCATCTAACTCTCCTTGTTGGCTCTCAACAAAAATTCTGCAAGTGGAAGATCTTCTGCCTTGGTGATTTTCATGTTGGCAGACTCTCCAGCAATCGCCACCACTGGTTTACCAAGCCACTCCAGCAATGAAACATCGTCGGTTCCCATAAAACCTGCTTTTGCTGCTTGATGATGGGCCTCCATAATTACACCATAACGGAACATCTGGGGGGTCTGGGCCATCCATATTTCATCTCTGTTTAAAGTGGTTTTAACTAAACCATCTTGTGCAACCTGTTTAATTGTATCACTGGCTTGCAGTGCTGCCAAAAGAGCATCACCTCTATTACGGGCGGCAAATAGTCGATCAAGAAGCCCCCGGCTTAACATGGGTCTTGCTCCATCATGTATTGCTACCCACCGGTTTTTATCTAAATTTAACGATGCCAGACCGTTGGCAACTGAGAACTGCCTCTCAGTACCTCCTGGTACTGGTTTTTTTAATTTAGAAAAAGCGGCAACTTCATCAACCATGACCTCTTGCCATAAATCTTGCCCGTCTTTAGCAATAACTGGAACAATGGCATCAACTTGTGGATGATCTTGCAGCACTTTTAAGGAGTACCATAACACTGGATGTCCTGCCAAAGTTTGGTATTGTTTGGGCAATTCACCACCAAATCGTCGCCCCACTCCTGCTGCTAGCACCAAGAAAGTGATTAAATCACTCTTGTTCATGTCGTTTTTTTCCTTCTGGGTGTATAGTGAATCTGATATTGGTAATTGTTCCCAGATTTTTGTAATTAGTATATAATCATAAAATATCTGAATAAGTTAGTTCAGTGTCAACCTAAGAATCAATTGGGTGGAGTAAAAAATGGGGGATATCCTCTTGATATGGACGATCTTGGCATATGGGGTCGCAGCAGTAATTATCACCTACAACCATCTACGGGGCTTTACCAAGCCGTCTGTTGTTGGTTGGTGGATAGTGGCTTCTGGCTGTGTGGTTCATGGCTGGGTGGTGTTGCAGCATGTTAAGCAAGACCAAGGTATATTGGTTAATTTTACCACCTCACTAAATCTATCTTCCCTTGCCATGGGTTTGATATATCTTGTCATATGGCGACTACGACGACAGATAACACGTACAGCGGGGCTTCTTTTGCTACCATTGATGGTCTTCTCCTTGGGAGCCTCGCAACTGTTACCAGCTGATGGGTCCAAACTGCAAGCGTTAACAGATCCCCTGTTAATTGCCCACCTGGCCCTCTCTCTTTTATCTTATGGCCTGTTTAGCATAGCTGCGATTTTAGCCCTGATGGATGCCTTTCAAGAACATGCCTTGCGCACCAAAAGATTTGGCAAGCTATTTAACCTACTACCCCCCCTTGATGCCCTTGAAGAGACACTGTTTTTAATGGTGCGCATGGGTTTTGTACTGTTGACAATCGCCATTACAACTGGCTCACTTTACAGCTATTATATCAGTGGAATTTTCTTTACCTTAACCCATAAAGTTGTTTTCACCTGGGCGACTTGGCTGGTTTTTGGAACCCTGATAGTGGGCAATCACCTATGGGGATGGCGAGGAACCAAAGCCTCGAAGTTCACGATATCCGGCTATATTTTTCTCGCACTGGCCTTTTTAGGGGTTAAGTTTGTTTCTGATATTTTGCTGTAACAGCTCTATTGTTCACCACACCACTGCTGCCAAACTTTTCTAAACTGTGCTGTTAGATCTTTGCTAAACCTGTTGTGATCACAAAGGTGGGAGTTGGCAACCCTATCACGCAACCCTTTTTTCAAGCTGCTCAATCTATCTCTATCTTTAGCAAGCTCTACAACCAAATCAACATATTGATCAAAATTATCGGTAACAAGCTCATCAAGACCAACACAATTGAGTATGCTCTGGGCATGACGACCAGCAAAAGTTGACCCACTGGTTGTTACAACAGGAACCCCCATCCAGAGAGCCTCCATGGTTGTCAGACCACCAGAATATGGCAGACAATCAAGGGCAATATCAACACTGTTGTATCGCCCAAGAAGCTCCTTGTGGGGTAGCAGACCCTCAATTACAACTCTGTCAGCAGCTATACCTCCCTTTGTCATTTGGCTATGGATCCGTTTTACATTGCTTGGGTCATCCATACCACGATAGATCAAAAGCAGCTTGGAATCTGCTATGCGGTTTAGAACCTGCCCCCAGACTATAAGCATTTTTTTGTTTATTTTTATAGGATTGGAAAAGCACCCCAAAATAAAATCAGTTTTTGTACCATCCCCATCAACTTGGGGATCTATCAGTACATCCGGGGTATAATCAGGGGCGGTATAGCTGGCCCAGGAGTCTGCCAACCTGATAACCCCCTCACTATAAAATTTATCCTCACCCTCTTTTACATAGTATCTATCGGCTATCAACCAATCCATTGCTGGCAGCCCTGTTGTACCTACATAACCTGCCCAGGTTATCTGAATTGGGGCCGGTTTTTTGGCAAACATCTGCAACCTGTTATTAGAAGTATGACCAGCCAGATCTATTAGTATATCTATGGTGTCACCATGAACTTTATCTGCCAGCTCATCATCGGATAGGTACATTGTTTCGTGCCATTCATCTGCCATATTTTGCAGTTTGACAGTCATGGCATCGGCATCCCGGTCGGAATAGCAGATAATTTCCACCTGGGATTTTTCCCGACAGCTAAAAAAACCGTGAAGAAAATAGCCTACAGGGTGTAAACCGAGATCTGCCGATACCAAACCAATGCGCAATTTACGATTAAGGTCCACCCTGTTTTTATGTTTATAACACTGTTTTTCCACCCCAAAGCCGGGGATATTTGCACACTCAACGTGCAGATCATAAAGAGCTTTAAGGGTTTGATCAGGGATATACTGAGAACACATCAATATATTGCTATAGGAGCCAACCATATCTGGCTGGATAGCAAGGGACTGTTTAAAGCTTGCCATCGCCTGGGGCAGTTTACCTTGGTCTGACAACACCTTTCCTAAATTACTGTGGGCCTGGGCAAAGTCAGCTTGCAAAGCTATAGCTTGTTTATAGCTTACAACAGATTTTTCCAACATATGTTGCTTTGAATATAGGTTGCCAAGATTATAGTGGGGTTGAGCAAAATCGGGATTGATGGTAATCGCCCTTATCAAGGCAGTTTGGGCTTTCTGGTATTGTTTCAGCTCAGTTAAGACAAAGCCTAAATTGTTATAGGCTTCGCTATTGTCTACTTTTAGCTTAACTGCTGTGTCATAACATTTTTTGGCATCTGACAGTCTGCCTTTGGCTTGCAAGGCTAAACCCAGGTTGCTATGGGCTTGGGCATAATCCGGCTTTAAAGCAACCACCTTTTTATAAATATTAATTGCCTCGTCCAATCTGCCACAAGCCTTGATAGCAGTGGCAAAATTGTTGAGAATCTCAGGATCATCTGGAATTATTGCAGAGGCTTTTTGATAGTTTTCAATGGCCTCTTGTAGCTCTCCTTGCTCTTTTAGGGCATTAGCTAAATTGCAGTAGGCCACAGCAAGGTTTGGGTCGAGTAAAATAGCCTCTCTAAAACTTGCGATTGCTTGAGTTAATCTGTTTTGCTCAATGAACAGATTACCAAGGTTGAAATGAGCGGCGGCAAATCCAGGAGCAGTTGCTACCGCTTTTTTTAATACCTCATAAGCCTCTTTATACTTACCTGTTTTGGTTAATACTGTACCAAGGTTACTTAAAACATCCACATTTTCATCATTGCTATTGAGAGCCTTTTTGTAACATGTAGTTGCTTTTTCGTACTCCCCCTTACTCTGCAGCACAGCCCCCATATTGCCATAAACTTGATGGTTATCTGGTTGTAACCTACAAACCTTCTCATACAAACCAAGAGCTTTATCCATTAAACCTGCCTTATGAAACTCCACACCCTGTTGCAGATATGAAAACAGTTCTGCTTGCAGTTTATCAGATATGCTGTTATTGCCGATTTCTGCAAGATATTGGGCAATTTGAGTGTTGTCTGGCTCTATTTGCAAAGCCTTTTGCAACTCTGTTATTGCCTCTTGTTTTCGTTCCAACATATTAAGAGAGATTGCCAGGTTAAAATATAGTAGAGCACGGTTTTTATCTATATTTATGGCCCGTAAAAACTGTGTAACAGCCTGTTCATGAAGGTTGACTCTTTGGGCCACAACACCAAGTAGATTTATAGCGTCGATGTGGTTGGGTACAGCTTGAATTATTGCTGTACAGAGGCGGTCGACCTCTTGATATTGCGCTTTGGCAAAATGGTCCATGGCCTGTTTATAGGCCATATCCACAGTTATTTGCGGTGAGGTATCTTTGGATTTTTGTGATTGTTTTTTGCTGCTCATAAATAGCTTTAAAAAATTATTTTCCTGTCATCTACGACCAAACATTTTTTCCAACTCCGGCAGGGTTATGGTTATATAAGTGGGACGACCATGGCTGCATTGTCCAGAGTAGTGGGTCTTCTCTATCTGCCGTAAAAGGCTGTTCATCTCCTCAATGGTCATAGAGCGATTGGCTCGTACAGAACCATGACAGGCCATGGTGGTTAGAAGATCATCCAACTGGTTGTCCAACGCCCCTGTTGTACCATATTTTTCCAGGTCTGTGACAAGATCCAAAAGTAAATTTTTAACACTCGATGTGCCCAAAATGGCTGGCAACTCACGTACTGTAAAGGTGTTTGCTCCAAAAGGTTCTACCAACAGCCCCAGTTTTGCTAAATTATCAAGCTGTTTTTCCACCCTTCCTGCTTCGGCGGTAGATAGTTCCAACACCTCTGGTATCAGCAAGATCTGCCTCTGTAAACCACTGCTTGCAAAATTATTTTTAAGCTCTTCATATACTATACGTTCATGGGCTGCATGTTGATCCACCAGGATGATACCTTCACTGTTTTGGGCTAAGATATATGTACCATGCACCTGAGCCAAAGCTTGTCCCATGGGGCCTTGGTGTTGAAATAATTGTGCTTTGTTTGACTCTTGTTTGCTCGGGGTGGTCTCTGGCTGGCTATATTTGCCGGTTGATGTTTGGTCACTTCCCCACCCCTCTTTAACCCCAACACCACCACTGGTTGCACCCCAACTAGAGCCACCACTACCCATTGATGGTTGTCTGCTGCTACCTGTTTTGGTGAATTGCCCTCTATCCCACTGTACTGGCTTAGATACTGCTGGTGGAAGATCTGCGGTTACATTGCCGGACAAACTGGCTATCTGTGGGGGTGGCTCATGACCAGCATCATCTTGAGCATCAACTACAGGTTGGTGATAGGTGCGACACCCCATGGAGGTCAACGCCTCTTGTAGGGATCTTTTTATCAAGGAGTGGATAAAATTACGGTGGACAAAACGCACCTCCTGTTTAGCAGGGTGAACATTGACATCCACCTGTTGTGGAGGCAGATCGATAAATAGAGCCACCACCGGATAGCGATCCCTTGGCATTAGATCACGATAGGCTTCACGCACAGCATGGTTGATAACCTTATCACGGACCCAACGACCATTGACAAAAAGGTACATGCCAGCACCACTGCCCCGGTGCAGAGTTGGCAGCCCCAACCAACCGCTTACCTTTACCTGATCCTGTTCACTATCTATGGAGAGACAGTTGGCAGAAAAATCTCCCCCCAAAATCACCCCTAATCGCCCCTCCATGCTAGACTCATCAACTCCAGCTCGTATATGCAGGGTCTCTTTACCGTTTACTATCAGGCGAAAACCTACTTGGGGATTGGCTAAGGCCAGCCGTTGCAAAAACTCAGTTACATGGTTGCTTTCAGTCTTGTCGGCACGCATAAATTTGAGACGGGCAGGTGTGTTGAAAAAAAGATTTCTTACCACAATACGGCTACCTTGAGGCATTACCACACGTCTCTCTTCCAGATCTTTACCGCCTTTCAGCTCCAGCTGAACTCCATCAACCTCACTTGCAACCCTGCTCTCCAGGGTAAGGTGAGAGACAGATGCTATGGATGGTAGAGCTTCACCCCGAAAACCCATGGTATTTATACGGAAAAGATCTTCAGCATCAATAATTTTAGAGGTGGCGTGTCTCTGTAGCGATAGCCTTGCTTGTGAGCCATTCATACCACAGCCGTTGTCAGCGACCCGGATCAACTTTTTACCACCCTGTTCTATTTTTACTTCAATCTGTGTTGCTCCAGCATCAAGGCTATTTTCCACCAACTCTTTAACCACAGATGCCGGTCTTTCCACCACCTCACCAGCGGCAATCTGATTTGCCAATACCTCTGGTAATATCTGAATAACTGGTTGGGTTGGGGTGGATTCTGACTTTGCTGAGTCCATTTAGATTCCTACCTTAGAACAAAAATTTACCGGACACCCCTCACAATTGGGACGTTTTAGACAGTGCTCTTTTGCATGTCGGACAATAAGGGCATGAAACTCGTTGAAAATATTTTTATCTTTGGCCCTGCTGTTGTGGATAAGCAGTTGAATTTCATCATAACTGGCATTTTGTCCAACCCAGCCCAACCTTGAAAACAGTCTTTTGGTATAGGTATCGACAACAAAGACATCCCGATTAGCACCATAACAGACTATGCTATCGGCACTCTCTTTACCTATACCATTTACCCCTAACAGCTGTTTGCGTAGCTCTGTAGTTTCAAGGCTAAACAGAGAGGTTAAACTATCGTTGAAACCTGCCATGAAGTGAGCCAGGAATTTTAAACGTCTGGCTTTTACCCGAAAATACCCTGCAGGCCGTAGCCACTGCCACATGGTTTCATCATCAATGTCTCGTAAGGCTTGCCAGTTTAAAGAGCTATTTTTTTCTAGAACATCCACTACCTTTGCTGCTTGGGTCCAAGTGGTGTTTTGCACCAAGACCACCCCAACCATCATGGCCTCAGTGCTTTTGCTTGGCCACCAGTGTTGGGGACCATAAGCTTTAAAAAGCATTTCAAAGAGCTTTTGTGGGTTGGGTTTCACTTTCTATTCATAAGAGGCAATTATAAGCTTTTTAGCCAAACGATACTGTTTTTTTGTTATATATCCAGCTTTTAAAGCTTTACGCAGACGGTTGACACGCTGTTCAACATCGCTACCTTTATCAGCAAGGGCGCTATGCACAACCTTCATTTTACCCTTTGGACACTCTTCTTCTTTATCCTTACAAAAGATAGCTTTTGCCTTTTTACGAATTTTTTTCCAGACATTTGTATGGGCTGCCATAATGATCTCTACCTTTTAAAATTCTTTTGATCAATGCCTTAGTTTACGGCCTTTTTTAAATATTTAATCTCTGCACCACTTAAACTTCGCCATGCTCCCTTTGCTACCTCACCCAGCTCAATTCCACCATAAGATATACGAATCAAGCGGCTTACATCCATGTCAAAATGTTTAAAAATTCTACGAATCAAACGATTACGTCCCTCTCTCAAGGTGAGAGTAAGCCAGCTGTTGGCTCCCTGCACACCATCCAAAGCCACCTCCAGCTCTCCGGTATGACCATCTTCTAGAGGTACTCCAGCTTTTATCTTAGCCAAAAACTCCTCACTCACCCGACCATGGACCCGTACCCGATAGACACGGGCAACCTCACTGGATGGATGGGTTAATTTATGCACCAAATCCCCATCATTACTCAACAACAACAGACCTTCAGAGTTGATATCCAACCTTCCAACACTGATAAGACGAGGATGTCCCCTGCCCAACAGCTGAAAAATAGTCGGCCTACCTTCTGGATCTTTTTTTGTACAAATTCGCCCCACTGGTTTATTTAGCGCCAACACAACTGTACGCTCTTTGCGTTTTGTTGGCAGAGGTTTACCATCCACCACAATTTTATCATGTTTACCAACTTTTGTGCCCAAAGTGGTAACAACAACGCCATTTACCTTAACTCGTCCGGCCTCTATCCACCGTTCACCCTCGCGCCGGGAACATAGCCCAGCCTCGGCTAACCATTTTTGCAGTCTGATAGGTTCAGTCATTTTTGCTTCCGCAAACGGGGGGGCATACCCAAAGCATCAACAACTTTTACCATCATCTCTTCTGCTCTTTGCTCTGCTGCTATTGCTCCTTGGGATAAAATACGTTGTAGCTCACCCCTATCGCTACTGATCTCTTTGTAGCGTTCTTGAACGGGAGTTAATATAGCATTTACCGCCTCGGCACTCTCAACCTTTAGTTTGCCATACATGTTGTGGCTAAAATGGTCCAATGCAGTGTGCAGTGTGTTATTGGTTGCGGCACACCAGATGTTGAGAAGATTGGCAACTCCTGGTTGATTCTCCTCATCATATTCAATTACCCCCTTGCTATCGGTCACAGCCTTTTTAAACTTTTTTATTATCGCCTTGGGTTCGTCCAACAACATGACTTTAGCAAGATCAGACTCCGCACTTTTAGACATCTTTTTGTTTGGCTCTTGCAGATCTTTAACCCTGGCTGATCCTGTTGTGGCTATTAGCGGATCAGGAACTTCAAACACAGGTTTGAAAGCCCCGTTAAAGCGAACAGCAACATCACGGGTCAGCTCCAAATGCTGCTTTTGGTCAGCACCAACAGGAACCTTATGGGTGTTGTAAAGCAGAATATCAGCTGCCATCAAGGTGGGGTAGGTAAACAACCCGGCATTGATATTGTTTCTATGGCGCAGGGATTTATCTTTAAACTGGGTCATCCTTTCAAGTTCACCCATCTGGGTAAATGTAGAGAGAATCCAGGCCAACTCAGCATGGGCAGGAACCTGACTCTGAACAAAAATCGTGCTCTTGTCCGGGTCAAGGCCACAAGCCAGATATACCGCAGCAAGATCATATATCTGCTCGGTTAAAGCTTTGGGGTCTTGACGTACAGTCAAAGCGTGAAGGTCAACTACACAAAATATGCAGTCATACTCATCTTGCATGGCAACCCAATTTTTCAAAGCCCCAAGATAGTTACCCAAAGTTAACTGACCAGTTGGCTGTGCCCCACTAAAAACAGTTTGTTTATTTGCTGCACTCACAAAGATAATCCTCTTAAAATTGACATATAACTAAGTTTTAAAATTTTACATTAATCCGGCAAGTTGAATATAAAACACCAAGACAAACGACATAACAGGTATAAGAATTTTGCCCAAAACACCAGTAAAAGCCAGAACAATTACAATGGGCAGTCCAAAACGTTCCAATCTTGCCATTTTTTGATCATATGGTGAAGGTAATATTGCCCCCAATACCCTGCCACCATCCAGAGGTAGAATTGGTAACATATTAAACACTGCCAACAGTACGTTCATCTGCAATGCTGCCATTAACATTTCAACTGTTGCCTTTGCCATAAAGTCAGGCAGAAGAATGGCCCCACGCAGAGCAAAAACACAGATCAGAGCCAACAGCAGGTTCATCACCGGACCTGCTATGGAGACCGAAAAAATAGCTAAGCGATATCTGTTTGCTTTAAAATTTCGGGGGTTTATGGGAACCGGCTTGGCCCCACCAAAAACAAATGGCTGACCCATGGTTGTTAAAGAGGTTACCAACATC